>JAKAMJ010000031.1 GCA_021812955.1 bacterium
CGCGCAAGCGCGCCCGCGGGATTTCCGCCTGACAAGCCCGCGGCCTACTTCAGCTCCGCGTTCTCGTGCTCCTCATGCGCGTGGTCGTGGTCGTGGTGAGCGAGCGGCTCCGTAGAAACGCCCTTCAGCTTCGGCGCTTTCGCCACGCGAGGCGCCTTTGCCGGAGCGATCTGCTTGCCGCGGTACATGCCCGTCGCCTCGTCGAGGCGATGCGGGAGGCGGAGGCTGCCGCCCTCGTCGACGATGACATTCGCCGCTTCAAGCGCGTGATGCGACCGGCGGTTGCCGGTGTGCCCTCGGGTGTGACGCATGCGTACTGACATACGGGATACCCTACCACGGGCCGCATAAAAAATCAAAAGCCGCGGAAATCCTTTTCAGGGTTTCCGCGGCTGCGGCCCAGCTGATGCCAGGCCTGGAAATTACGGAAGCGGGCAGACTCCCGTGTAGTATGCATCCCCTGCCGCTGACTCATCCAGAGGCGGACTTATTTTGTCGCAACGCTGAGCGCGCGGCTGTGAAATCAACCTCTTGCCATAAGGGGCATGCGAGCAGTTCACGTACCGCTCCCCGTCAGCAAGGATGAAATCCCCAGCACCGGGGCACTCCACGCAGTTGAAAAATCCTAGGGACGGGTCCTTTCCTTTTGCCATTTTTTCCTCCTAAAAGATCTTTGCGTGCCCTTTGCCCCCATGGCTGGACACCCGGTAAAACTATACCCTATTTGCATTATTTCGCAAGGTGTATGAACGACCGACGGTGCAGAGCGCACAAGCCATGCCGCCGGATGGCTTCCATGTGCGCCTTGGTGCCGTAGCCCTTGTGGGCGTCAAACCCATACTGCGGATGCTCTTTCGCCAGCTCGACCATCAGCCGGTCGCGCGTCACCTTCGCCGCGACCGACGCGAGCGAGATGATCGGCACGAGCGCGTCGCCGTGGATGATGGTTTCCTGCTCATATTCTTCCGGCGCCCTCAACCCTCCGTCAAGCAAAATGCGCGCACCGCCCATCGCGCTTATAGGAATCTGATTCCTATAAGTGGAAGGTAGCGCGGTGATGCTGCGGGCGATGATGCTGCGAATGACGGCTGCTATGCCATGCTCGTCTATGTCAGATGCTGAACCCATTTCAACAATGAATCGCGCGTCGCCTGCGGCGACGCGCGATTCCAGCATCCCGAATACCTCTTCCCTCTTCTTCTCCGTCATCTTCTTCGAGTCCTTCACGCCAGGGAATTCGCGCGCTACGTCGAACCCTTCCGGCACCATCACCAGCCCGACCGCCACCGGCCCCGCCAGCGGCCCCCGCCCCGCTTCATCTACCCCGATGATGAATCTCATGAGAAGAGTATATACTGGACGCATGAGCCGCTTCATCCACCTTCACGCTCACAGCCATTACTCGTTCCTCCAGGCGCTGCCGAAGCTCGACGAGCTGGTCAAGAAGGCGAAGGCCGAGGGCATGGACGCTGTCGGGCTCACCGACGGCGGCAACATGCACGGCGCGGTCGAGTTCTACATGGCCGCCGAGAAAGCCGGCATCAAGCCGATCATCGGCGTCGATGCGTACCTAGCTCCGCGCACCCGCTTCGACAAAGACCCCGTGCTAGACGCGAAACGTTCACGCATAGTGCTCCTCGCCGAGAACAACGAGGGTTATAAGAATCTCCTCGCGCTCGTCACCGCCTCGTGGACGGAAGGCTTCTTCGAGCGGCCGCGCATCGACAAAGAGCTCCTGCGCAAACACAGCGCAGGGGTCATCGCTATCCTCCCATCTTTTGCCGGCGACGTCTCGCAGCTCCTGCGCGCAGGCAACGCCGAGGGTGCTGCCGCGGCCCTGGCCGAGTTCAAGAGCATCTTCGAAAGTCCGTGTGGCGGTCCGACCGCCACGTCTGACGTGGCGGTCGGACCGCCACAAAACCTGTTCTTGGAAATTACGCATCATCCGCACGTCGAAGGGCACGCGGCGCTCATGAAGCAAGTCATCGCGCTCGGGAAAGAAAGCGGCGTGCCGCTCGTCGCGCAGCACGACGTCTATTATCTCGACCCGGGCGACCGCGAGGCGACCGAGATATTGCGCCGCATCGGCCAGGGCGGGCGAGGAAGAAACGAGCAAGAGGATTTCTCATTCATCAGCGAGCAGCAGGCGCTTGAGTATTTCAAAGACACACCCGAAGCCATCGACGCGTCGCGCGCCATCGCCGACCGCTGCCACGTCGAGCTCACACTCGGCAAGTTCGTATTCCCCGACTTCCCTCTTCCGCCGGGCAAGACGGCCGATGAAGTCTTGCGCGAGCTCTGCATGCAAGGCCTCAAGGCGCGCGGGCTCGAATGCCGCCCCGAGGTGCTCGAGCGCCTCGAATACGAGCTCGGCATCATCAGCTTCAAGGGCTATGCGGCGTACTTCCTTGTCGTGCACGACCTCATCCGCTTCGCCACTGAGAGCAATATCTACACCAACATCCGCGGTTCGGTCGCCGGAAGCATGACCACCTACCTTTTGCAGATCACGAAGATCGACCCGCTCGAATACAAGATCCCGTTCGAACGATTCTTGAACCCGGAGCGCCCCTCCGCGCCGGATATCGACATGGACTTCGCCGACAATCGTCGCGACGAGGTTATCGAATACGCGCGGCGGAAATATGGCGACGGCCACGTCGCGCAGATCGGCACCTTCGGCACCATGATGGCGCGCGCCGCGGTGCGCGACGTCGCGCGCGCGCTCGGGCACGCGTACTCCACCGGCGACCGCATCGCGAAGCTCATCCCGATGGGCTCGCAAGGGTTCCCGATGACCATCGACAAGGCGCTCGAACTCGAGCCGGATCTGAAGGCGATCTATGACGAAGACGAAGACGCGAGAGAGACGATCGACTTCGCGAAGCGCATCGAGGGCTGCGTGCGGCACGTCGGCGTGCACGCCGCAGGCGTCGTGATTTCTCCCACCCAGCTTGTCGAGTGGACGCCGCTCCAGCCGGATCCGAAGGGCACCGGCAAGACCATCACGCAATACGACATGTACTCGGTCGGCGAAGACGGCGTGGGTCTCACCAAATTCGACTTCCTCGGCATCAAAAACCTAAGCATCCTCGCCGATGCGATCGCACGAGTCGAAGAGACGCGCGGAATCAAGCTCGACATCGAGGCGATCCCGCTCGACGACAAGAAGACCTTCGCGATGCTCCAGCGTGGCGACACCGAAGGCACGTTCCAGCTGAACGGCTCAGGCATGACCCGCTGGCTCAAAGACCTGCGCCCCACCACCATCCACGACATCAACGCCATGGTCGCGCTCTACCGCCCCGGCCCGATGCAGTTCATCCCGCAGTTCATCGAGCGCAAGCACAATCCGCGCCTCATCACATACCTCGACCCGGCGATGGAACCGATCCTGAAGCAGACATACGGCATCCTCGTCTACCAGGACGACCTGCTCATCATGACCGTGCAGCTCGCGGGCTACACATGGGGCGAGGCGGACAAGTTCCGCAAGGCGGTCGGCAAGAAGATCCCCGAGCTCATGCAGCAGCAGAAGGACAAGTTTATCAACGGCTGCGTGAAGCACTCCGGCTGGCCGCTCGCCAAGGCGCAGAAGGTGTGGGAATGGATCGAACCCTTCGCAGCGTACGGATTCAACAAGGCACACTCCGCATCCTATGGCCGCGTCGCGTATCAGACGAGCTATCTCAAGGCGAATTATCCGGTCGAATACATCGCCGCACTGCTCACCGCCGACTCTGGAGACACGGAACAGGTAGCCGTCTTCGTCGCCGAGGCGAAGCGGCTCGGCATCCCCGTCCTCCCGCCGGACGTCAACGAGAGCGGCGCCGTGTTCACCGTCGTCTCACACGGCGAAGCGATCCGATTCGGGCTTTCATCAATCAAGAACTTCGGCGATGGCATCGCAAGGGCGATCCTCGACGAGCGCGTCGCGCACGGCTCATACGCCTCGCTCGCCGACTTCCTCTCCCGCGTCGGGTCGAAGAACCTGAATCGCAAGTCGCTCGAATCGCTCATCAAGTGCGGCGCGCTCGACTCGCTCACGACAGATGAGGGCGGACGCGGCACCCTGCTCGGAAACATCGAGACACTGCTCGCCTTCCACCGCGAGGCTACCGCCGTCGCGCCGCAGGACTCGCTCTTCGGCGCGCTCATAGCTCCGCCGCCGCTCGCGCTCCCCGCAGGAGCACCCGTCTCGCTTCTCGACAAGCTCGCATGGGAAAAAGAATTGCTGGGTATCTACGTCAGCGGCCACCCGCTCGACGCGCACGAAGAGCTCATGAAAAAGACGCGCGTCTCGATCGCGAAGCTGAAGGAAGACCCGCGTAACGGCGTAACGCTCGTCCTGCCCGTGCTCGTCTCGGTCGTGCGCACGATACTCACGAAGAGCGGCGAAAAGATGGCGTTCCTTACCATATCCGACAAAAGCGAATCGATCGAGGCGGTCGTGTTCCCGAAGCTGTTCAAGGAGCACTCCGCGCTCATATCGCCGGACGCCTGCCTCCTGATAAAAGGAAAGCTCACCGTCAGGAACGGCGAGCCATCGATAGCGATAGAAGGCCTGAAACCGCTCTAGGCTTACGCGCCGAGAGCTGCTAGGGCGCGAGCGAGCGCGAGCTTCGCGCTCGCCGTCTTGTCGGCATAGCGCGTATCGACCGCGGTCATAAACGAGGAGACGAGCTTCTCGAGCGTCGGCGCGTCGAGCCGGGCGACCAGCCGAGAGAGCTCCTCGTCGCACGGCGATCCTTCAGTCCGCGCGCGATACGTGTCGTCGATCAGGCACGCCGCCTCCACGAAAAGACGCTCCGGCGACGCTCCTACGCCCAGGTGACGGCGCAATCCGGCGAAGACCGCCTCTCGGTCGCCCTCGACGAGCGCGATGGTGAACGAGCGTGCGTCTGGTGGCGCGTCGACGGAGCGCGCGTCTCCGGCCTCTTGCTGCTGCGGCACAGCCGTAGCAGCCGCAGCGACCGGCGCGGCGCTCGGAGCGACGACTGGCGCCGCGGCAACAGGAACGTTGCGTGCGGCATATTCGCGCGAAAGCCCTTTCACGATGTCATCCACGGAAACCGCACCGCCGCGTGCGAACGACTTGAACCCGTCATACGACGAATACCCGCGCGGTGCCTCCGGCGCAAGCGCCTCGCTCGCGACGACCGGGTCTTCGCGCACGACCGGCGCAGCGGGCGCGGCCGCGATGGCATTCACAGCCTGGCGCGGCGCAGGCTCGAACGCAGGAGCGGAATACGCTCGCGCTTTGAGCGCGGCGCTCGCGCGCGCGGCGAGATCGCGCGCCGCGCCATTCACCCGAGGTGCGACGAAGAAAAGCACGATGTACGCGACAGCAAGCGAAAGTGCGGCAAGGACTGTCCAATAGACGACCGTGCCGACAGGCCCCAGGTCGAGACCGGTGTATGGGATCTGCGAGAGATAGAGATATGCGAGCGGCTGCGCGCTTACGTGCGGAAGAGAGACGAGCGTGATGGTCGGCGGCGGCGTGCCACCTCCGCCTCCTCCACCGCCTCCACCGCCACCACCGCCGCCGCCGCAGTTGCTCGTGCAGCCACCGCCGCCAGTCGAGACCGTCACGCCCACGACGCAGGTCGCCGTCTTACCGAACGCGTCCGTCGCCGTGCCAGTAAACGTCACGCCCGAAGAAAGCGCCTGGGTCGTAGTAGATCCGCCGGCGACAGGCGCAGCCTCTCCGATGCCCTGATCGATAGCGAAAGAGCTTGCGTTCGTCGTCGTCCAAGAAAGCGTCGTCGAACCGCCTGACGATACCGACGTCGCAGCGGCAGAGAGCGTGCAGCTCGGCATGATGACTTGCGGTGGCGTCGGGTATTTGCACGAGCCGTCATCCTTCGTGGCGGACTTGTCGTAGTTCGTCGCCTTCGGGTCGGTGCAGCCGGTGACGGGCGGAGTTGGCGGATAAGTGCACGAGCCGTCATCCTTCGTTGCGTCCTTGTCGTAGTTGGTTGCCTTAGCGTCAGTACAACCTGAGATGGGTGGCGTCGGGTATTTGCACGAGCCGTCATCCTTCGTGGCGGACTTGTCGTAATTGGCAGCTTTCGGGTCGGTGCAGCCAGGTACCGGTGGCGGTGGCGGATAAGTACAGTCCGCCGGACTGGTCGCGTCCTTGTCGTAATTCGTCGCCGCACTGTCCATACAGCCGACAATCATTGCTGGGGCTGGGGCCGGAGCTGGAGCTGGAGCTGGGGCTGGGGCTGGGGCTGGGGCTGGGGCTGGCGCAGGGCACGGAGCTGGAGCGAGCTGCGCGAACACCTGGTTCGGAGTCGTTAGACCCAACGCAATAGCGAGTGACATGCCCGACACGACAGTCACAAGCACAGTGAAAATCCCGACAGTGATCGGATTGAATCTTTTATGAGAATTATTTCCTTTGTTATTCATAGTTTTACGAAACAGGGGCTCCGGCGGCTCACAGGCCGGATCAGAACCCCCAGGTGCGACACTGTCCTCACGGCTTATTGCGCCATTTAGACAAGTCGACTTTCCCCCACGCCGGCCACTGCTGACCACCATAGGGAACTTTTACCGTCGTAACTCCAGGCGACCATTCCGATGGTTGGACAACCCAAGCGTCAGATTGTCCCAACCCCTCGCGCGTTACAGCGATTCCGACGTACACCCTGGATGCCGCTTCTTTTGGGAAGCGAAGCGACTGTTTCGCCGACTTCGCGACATACTTTCCTGTCTGTAGCGGCTTTAGCCAAGCCGGAAGAACCGACAAAGTGTCAAGCCAATTACAGTCATCACACGGAGACGGCAATGAATAACATTCGTCACCGTCACACAATTGCAAGCATGCAGAAGCTGGAAGCAGCTCTTTCTCCATGAACGCGAAAACGACTATGTCTCCAGGCATGACGGAATACTCCACCCTAGAACATGGTCCCAAGGTATCAATGAACCCCCAGCTCCAGTTGAAGCAGACGGATGGCAAATACAAGACGTATGTATTGCCTCTATATGCGAACGTCCATGAAAGGGCCTTTGCCGTTTCTCCAACTGAATCTTTTGGATACTTCCGACCATCGGGTGATTTCAGAACCGGAAGATATTCCACCGGCTTTTTGTTCATGATGTACGAGCTCTTGTGGTGCGAGTCGGGACCCGACCACATCTGCTCGAGCATCATGCCGGGCGTAAGCCAGGCTTCTGTGCCTCCGGCGCACATGGTTCCGACGGCCTTGTTGAAGTGCTCCTTCGCTTTCTGCGGCAGAGCGAATCCGTCGATAGCCTCTGGCGCCTTCCTGCAAGCCTCGCTGAGGCTGTGCGCAAACGGCGCCGCACCCCAGTTCTTCCACGACTTCCCGTCAGCGGCCTGCGCCGAGTCCGCCATTGCCAGCAGCGCCACGATGAGCGCTGTTACTACCGTTGTCGTCACTTTCATGACGCACCTCCTTGCCTTACGGCGTTTTTATTTTTGAACACAAGGAACAAATTTCTTCTCCCCTTGCAGGGAGTCATCCGGCTCCTACGACGTAGGAATCGGATGACTCTCTACAAAGTCGGCGGTAACGATGAACCGATCGCTCTTCGTGGCGAACGAATTACAGGTCACGAGCGTGAGCACCTTCTTGCCCGCGGTCGTGAGCGATATTCCCGCGCCGCTCTCGGCATTCTCCTTCGCCACTCCGCGCACGCGGTAGGCGTATGCCGCATCGGCAGAATACACAGTGATGATGTCGCCCGCAACGAGCTTCTGGATGCCATCGAACGTCTTGTACGCCTGATTGCCGACGATTGGCAGATAGCTCGAGTGCCCGAACAGGACTACATTCCCTTCCTCGCCGAGCAGCGCGGACGTCGGATACCGGACCGCTCCT
Organism: bacterium; assembly: GCA_021812955.1. Classification (GTDB taxonomy): domain Bacteria; phylum Patescibacteriota; class Minisyncoccia; order Phycocordibacterales; family Phycocordibacteraceae; genus C7867-001. The sequence continues at coordinate 7,854 of JAKAMJ010000031.1, forward strand.
TTGAGCAGTTCGCCGTCTA
>JAKAMJ010000032.1 GCA_021812955.1 bacterium
ACGGCCGCCCGTTCGCCGCTTCGGACTGTGCTATCTCGTTGTTGTGGTGGACGGCGATGAGGTCCTCGCCGCCCGTATGGACATCTATCTCCTGGCCGAGCAGGGAACGGATCATCGCCGAGCACTCTATGTGCCACCCGGGGAACCCGAGGCCCCACGGGCTCTGCCAGCCGAGCTTGCCGTCTGATTTCCAGAGCACGAAGTCGGCGGCGTTGCGCTTCTCCTTGTGCTGCGCCACGCGCGCGCCGGCCTGCTGGTTCGCGAGGTCGAGCCCGCCGAGCCGGCCGTAGCCGGCGAACCGGGAGACGTCGAAATAGACGCCGTCGCTCGTGCGGTACGCGTAGCCCTTCTGCTCGAGCGTGCGGATGAGCGCGATCTCCTCGGGGATGAAATCGCTCGCGCGCGGAAAGAGCACTTCTTCGGTGTCGATGCCGATGGCGGCAAGGTCGCGCACGAATCCGGCGGTATATCTCTCGGCCATGGCGCGCATGTTCTCCAGGGTGAGCGCGAGCCCGTCGCGCCGGAGGCCCTTGGTCATCTTGTCTTCTCCCTCGTCGCCGTCTGACACGAGATGGCCGAAGTCGGTGATGTTGATGACGCGCCGGACGCGGTAGCCCGCCGCCGTGAGCGTACGGGCGATCGTATCCGAGATGACATACGCGCGGAGATTGCCGATGTGCGCCGGGCCGTACATGGTCGGGCCGCAGGAATACATGGACGCGGCGCCTGCCTTGAGCGGCACGAACACCTCCTTCGCGCCGGAAAGCGTGTTCGTGAAGAAAAGCGGCGCCGGCCGGCCGGCGCCTCTCTCCGCCTTTCCTTTGTCGCCCAGCATGCGCGTAAGCCAGCGCATATCAGGAGAGCCAGCGCTTGCGCGCGAAGAACAGCATCATCAGGCCGCCGATGCCCGCCATGATCGCCAGGATCACCCAGAACGCGTTCGGGTCGTGCTCGAGAGGCGTCCCGAGCGCGTGCATGCCGAACAAGAGCGCGATGAGCTCGAGCGGGAGTACGCCGAACGTGATGACCGTAAGCGTCTTCATTATCTCGTTCTGACGCGCTTCGAGCAGGGCGGCATTCGTCTCGCGCAGCTCGGTCGCAACCGCGCGGTACGTGGCCGCGAGCCGCGCGGCCTGTGCGCGTTCGGCCAGGATGCGCTCGGCACGCTCAGCGAAAGCCTCGTCGAACGGCCCGCGCGACGAGAGCGCCTTCAGGAACCGCGCGAGCGGCTCTTCCTGATTCGCAAGCGACGCCTCGACATGCAGGAACGCGCGGCTCACGTTCGATATCTGCCGCACCGTGTGCCGTTCCAGATCATTGAACATGTCATGCTCGATGGAGGCCAGGGTGCGCGCGCTCGCATGGCCGTGTTCGCGTATCGCGGTGTAGAGATGCGCGAAGAGTATCTCGAGCAGCGTACCGGTCGTCATGTCGGAGCGCGGCGATACGATGTGCTGGGTCTCGAGCACTTTCTTCAGCCGGTGCAACGGCGCGATCACTTCGTACCGTACGGTAAGTATGAACCGCTCGCCGACGATGAAATCAACTTCTTGTTCGCGCATCTCGCCGTCGCCGTCGCCCGGAGCAGGGAAGTGCAGCGCGAGGAGCACGATGCCTTTCTCGCTCGCGACGAGCGGCATCGGAGTGGGAGCGAGGGCCTCGTCTACGAACCGTTCGCTGAGGGAGAGCTCGCGCGCGACGCGGCGGAGCTCGTCTTCGGACGGCCGTTCGAGGTCGATCCAGGTCGTGCCGTGATACGAATATCGTGACATCATTGCGCATAAGGATACCATGGCGCCGGAGCAACGCATGCTATACTCCCCGTAATGGACACGGACATGGAAACTGACGACACCCGCACGCCGCCTCGTTTCAAGCGGATCTCTTCGTACGGCATCGCGTTCGCGCTCGTCGCGGCGGTTTCGTTCGGGGCGGGGTTCTCCTTGGCGGCCGGCGGTACCGCGACCGCATCCGTGATATCGCATGTCCCGCTCGTGGGAGACGGTCTCGATCCGACTCCAGACCCGAACGTCGACCTCTCCGACTTCTGGAAAGCATGGAACGCGCTTGAGGAGAACTATGTCGTCACCCACGCATCCTCGACGCTCCCGTCCGTGCAAGACCGCCTCTACGGAGCGATCAGCGGACTCGCCGATTCTTATGGCGACCCGTACACGACGTTCATGAAGCCGTCCGAAGCGAAGTCGTTCTCCGACACCATCTCAGGCAGTTTCGCCGGGGTCGGCATGGAGATAGACATCAGGGACGGAGCGCTTACGGTCATCGCTCCGCTCAAGGGCACACCGGCGGAAGCGGCGGGAGTCAAGACGGGCGACATAGTGGCGACGATCGACGGCGTATCGACCGACGGGCTTTCCATCGAGGAGGCCGTCGCGAAGATACGCGGCCCCGTCGGGACTACCGTCGCGTTCACGTTGATCCGAGATGGAAAGCCGCTCGACGTGAAGGTCGTCCGTGCGACCATCCAGGTGCCTGAAACCGACGACGGCCTCGATAAGACAAACGGGGTATACCACATCGCGCTCTACGAATTCACCGCTAACTCGGCCGAACTTTTCGACAAGGCGTTTACGCGATTCAAGCTCTCCGGAGCCAGCAAGCTGGTCATCGACCTGCGCGGCAATCCGGGCGGCTATCTCGATGCGGCGGTAGACATCGCGAGCCATTTCCTATCCAAAGGCACGACGGTCGTCACCGAAGATTTCAACGGCAAGCAGCCGAACGACGTACATACGAGTTTCGGATATAGCAATGCTCCCGCCGGGACGAAGATCGCAGTGCTCGTGGACGGCGGCTCGGCATCTGCGTCGGAGATCCTCGCGGGTGCCCTGCAAGACAACCACGCCGCGGAGATCGTCGGCACGAGATCCTTCGGAAAGGGCTCGGTGCAGACGCTCCTGGACCTCGATGGCGGCTCGCTCAAGGTGACCGTTGCGCGGTGGATCACTCCCGCCGGGCACTGGATCATGGGCAACGGCATCACGCCGGACATCGTGGCACCTCTCGCCACTTCTACTCCGTCCTTCACGCCGGATACAGCCGCCGACCCGCAATACGCCCGCGCCGTCCAATTTTTGACGACTGGGAAGTAGTCGCCGGTATTATTGCAACAGGAATATGCCGAAGGAATTTGATAGGTGGAACACGGGGAAAAAGAAACTAGACGCAAGCGTAAGTAGAATCGATTTTCATGAACGCGAGATATGGTGGTGTTCCATCGGTGTAAATGTCGGATCTGAACAGCATTCACAAACAGAGGATTTCAGCCGTCCTGTAATAATTGTACGCAGGCTCTCCAGAGAAATGTTTTGGGGAATCCCATTAACTACGAAGATTAAAGATGGCGCGCCGTTTAGAATTCGCATAAATGTGAAAAATAATCAGAACGATGCGCTTTTGCTGCAGTTGCGGGCTTTCGATCGAAAACGGCTTGTCCGTAAGGTGGGTGTGGTTCCGAAGAAAGAGTTTGCCGAACTCGTCGAAGTGATCATAGATGCCGTAAAAACGACGAACCCCGCTTTCGCGGGGTTCTCGGAGGCCGAAGCCAATGTGTAATGCAATGATATCAAGTCGGCGCCACAAGTCAATAGCGCTTGTGGATAACTACACACCTAGTGACACTGATTCTAGGGTCGATTGCTCTCTGGCATTTCTGGTAATTAGGAACGGGTCTTTATTGCTTCAATAATAACTGGCAATAATGCACCCAGAACGAAGAAGGATGTCCCTAGTTTTTGACTATAGCCGCTCAATAGGGTAGGCTGGGAGCATATGAAAGTAATTTTGATCAAAGACGTGAAGGGGATGGGCCGGGCGCACAGCGAGGTGGCGGTCTCAGACGGCTACGCGCTTAATTATTTGATACCGAAGAAGCTCGCGATACCGGCGACCGAGGTGGCGAAGAAAGAGGCCGAGACGCGCCGCCAGCAGGTGGTCGACACGAAGGCCGTCGACGCTGCGCTCCTCGCGCAAAATATCGCTTCGCTCGCCGAAGCGCGCATCGTGATTACAGCGAAGGCGAATGAAAAGGGCCATCTCTACAACGCGATAGGGGAGTCGGGGATCGCAAAAGCCGCCAAGGAGCAGGCGCACATCGACCTGCCCGAAGAGGCCGTCAAGCTCGAGAAGCCGATCAAGGAGCTGGGCTCGTTCGATGTGCCGGTAGCGCACGGCGACATATTCGGGAAATTCTCGATTACGATTGAAGCAGAGTAGGAATGTTAGGACATCCGATGTCCTAAATGCAAAAAGCGCGGCGCCGAAGGCGCCGCGCTTTTTGCATGGGCTAGATCTAGACGACGTCTACGACCTTCTTGGTCATCGGATGACCGGTGTAGCTCGTCTTGCGCTTGGTACGGAAGGCGACCGTGCCCGAGGCGACAGCGAAGAGCGTATGGTCCTTGCCGACCTTCACGTTCTTTCCCGCCTCGATCTTGGTGCCGCGCTGGCGGACGATAATCGCGCCAGGCTTGGCAGCAGCGCCGTCAGCGAGCTTGACACCGAGATATTTCGGGTTCGAGTCGCGCAAGTTCTTTACTGATCCGCCGGCTTTTGTGTGTGCCATAAAATGCTATAGTCTTAATGCTATGACTATAGCAGACATGCATGAGAAATGCAAAAAGCTCGTTCACGAGGCGCCGCGGGACGTCGGTATCGTCCTAATCCTTATTCTCGCTTCGTCCGCCAGCTTCGGGCTCGGCCTGCTCAGCGGCAAGAGTTCCTGCAGCCAGCAGCTTGATAGCCCGAGCGCCAGCCCGACAGCCTCCACGGGCAAGTTCGTCGCCTCGAAAAACGGCACGCGCTACTACCTGCCCGAGTGCGCAGGAGCCGCGCGAATATCGGAAGAAAACAAGATGTGGTTCGCATCGGCAGCAGCGGCCACGGCAGCCGGATACGCGCCCGCATCAAACTGCAGCGGGATGTGAAAGTTTAACTTTCACATCGTGTTGTTATGCACACCGCCACAGCCTCTGACGGTGTTACAATGACTGCTATATAAACGACATATGAACACGGACGAAAACGAAAAGAAGACGGCGGAGCGTGTCGCGCAGGTGGTCCACGAAGGGCAGCGCACGGTGCCGGTCGAGCGCACGCCGATGGTCAGCAAACCGAGCAAGATAGAGGCGTGGCGCATCTTCAAGATAATGTCTGAATTCGTGGAAGGGTTCGACCTGATTCGCAGATACACGCTCGCCGCCAGCTTTTTCGGCAGCGCGCGTACCGCTCCGGGCGACAGATTCTATGAGGAAGCGGTCGCGCTTTCCGGGCGGCTCGCTAAAGACGGCTTCGCCGTGATTACGGGCGGAAGTTCCGGCATCATGCAGGCCGCGAACAAAGGCGCATTCGAGGCGGGCGGTGCGTCCATCGGGCTCAACATAAACCTCCCGAACGCGCAAAGATACAATCCGTTCCTCACCGACCGCTTCGTGTTCGACCACTTTTTCGTACGCAAGGTGATGCTCACCTTCGCGTCCGAAGTCTACGTCTATTTCCCTGGCGGGTTCGGCACGCTTGACGAGTTCTTCGAAATCGTCACGCTCGTGCAGACTAAGAAGATCCGCCGCGTGCCCATCGTGCTCGTCGGGAAGGACTACTGGGAGCCGATCCTGGCGATGATCCGGCAGACGCTCTTCCACGGCTTCAAGAATATAGACGAGGAAGACATGGGCCTGTATACGCTCGTAGATTCGGTCGACGAGGCTTACGACTATATCGTAGCGAACGTTCCACGCTGATTCGCATGGCACTCGACTACAGCCAGCGCCGGCTCTTGAGCAAGACGCTCCACACGAGGTCACGTACCGCCCGGGCGCAACGCCTCAGGCGGTACGCGGTGCTTACCGGCTTCATGTCGCTTCTCATTTCTGCGGTAACGCTCTTCATCCGGATAGTGAAAAAGTGAATCTGGGTGAGAACCGGGGAAGCGGCATGGTATCCTTTATCCAATATGAAAAAGAAGAAAAGGAATCACTGGCTCCTGACGAGCGATCTGGAAGTGTATGCGTTCTGGACGGGATTCACGAGCACGATCATAAGCCTGTTGCAAGTAATCGTCATCGCGCTCAAATAATGATGGAGGCGTTAAGGCGCACCATCAAAAGCGCAGCTCCTAAGCTGCGCTTTTGCCTTCTGCCGGCAGGACTATTTTTGCGCAAAAGATATATTGTGCGCACATAGGGAATCTTTCCCCTCAGCGGCTGCCGGGCAAACCTCCCTGGCCTCGCGCCTCCCGATTCCCTGCAAGCTTTCGTGCGCGAGACTACCGGCTCTCAAGCAGAGAAAGCGCTTTGCCTATCCTGGAAACGGACTCCTGCTTGCCGATGAGCGCGATGAGCGTGAAGGGGTCGGGGGAGCGCTCTTGGCCGGAGAGGGCATACCGCAGCGGCCAGAGGACGGCACCGCGGCCTCCCTTCCCTTTTGCTTCTTCCGCGTCGGCAAGTGGCATGACGACGGACCTGGCAGTTTCGGCAGAAATATCGTCCGGCAGGCCGCTGAGCGGTTCCAAGAGGCCATGCAAGGCGGCTACAGTCATGCCTGAGCGGTCTGCGGGCTCTTTTGCGAGGATCTTGGCCGGGTCGAGCGCCGGAGCTTCGAAGAGACAGGCGAGCTCGCCGGAGAGCAGTTCGCGAGCTTCAGCAAACGTCTGGGCGCGTTCTTTGAGAAGCGGAACCGACTTTACGAGTGTGTCTTTCTGTGTCATGCCGACACTTAGTGCCGGCAGAGACGTGAGGCGGGCGAGGAACTCGTCGCCTGGAAGTTTGCGCATCCAACGCTGATTCACCGAGAGCAGCTTCTCACGGCTCCAGGCAGCGCCGCTCTTCTGGATACCGTCGAGCGAGAACGCTTCGACGAGGTCGGCAAGCGAGAAATCTTCTTGGGGCGTGCCGGGGCTCCATCCGAGGAGCGCGAGATAGTTTACGAGCGCCTCTGGCATGAAGCCATCATCTTTATAATCCATGACGCTCGTGGCGGTGCCGCTCCGTTTCGAGAGCTTGGCCCGCTTCGCGTCGAGGATGAGCGGCAGGTGGGCATATTCGGGGCGCGCCGCTCCGAGCGCTTCCTGTATCAAGATCTGGCGCGGAGTATTCGAGATATGATCTTCGCCGCGGATGATGTGCGTGACGAGAGCGTCCATATCATCGACCACGACAGCGAAATGATAGAGCGCGTCATCGAGCGAGCGCGCGATGACGAAATCACCGAGCTCAGCCGTGTCGAAAGTGATATCGCCGCGGATTAGGTCGGTGAAGGTTACCGACTTCCCCGGGTTCTTGAGCCGTACGACCTCGACTGTCTTTGAAGGGTCGTCCTTTGCCGGCTCCGCAGAGACGTATGCCTTCCCTTCCCCGACAAGCTTCTCGAGCAGCTCGCGGTGGCGCGACGCATGCTCGCTCTGGCGAGAGAAACTGTCCCAGGAAATACCGAGCCAGGTGAGGCCGGCGATTATCTCGTCTTCGTACTCCTTTTTGCTCCGCGTACGGTCTGTATCTTCGCTGCGGAAGACTATCGCGCCGCCATTGTGACGGGCGAAGAGGTAGTTGAAGAGTGCGGTGCGCGCCGTGCCGATGTGGAGCCGGCCGGTGGGCGATGGCGGGATGCGGACGACAACAGACATGAAATATCTAAATGTTTAAATGTTTAAAGATGCGCACGTTCATGCTTCATGCG
>JAKAMJ010000033.1 GCA_021812955.1 bacterium
TGGTGGACGCCAGGCGGAGCTGCTGGCCGAGGTAGGCGTTTACGATGAGGTTCTCACTGATCTGCGAGCGCAAGTCCTGCTCGGTCATCCCTCGCGCTGCGAGAGCCTTTTCATACTCGGCTGTCGAACTGAAGCTGGACTTGGCAGACGCGAGCTGCTCGTCGACGAGCGTCGAGGATGCCGTCACCCCAGCTTGCTGCGCGGCTTGAGCGAGCAGCGTCTGGCTCACGAGCGCGTCGAGCGCGCCGGACTGGAACTGCGCCTGCGCCGCGGTCGAGGTCGCGGACAGCCCTTGCTGCGACGCGAACAGAGATTCCTCAGCGGTGAGTTGCCCGCGCGTGATGGCTTCTCCGTTTACTGTCGCGACCGCCTCGCCAGGGCTTGCCGCCGCCGGTCTGGAAAGCGCGTACCACCCGAGGGCGGATACGAGAGCGAGCACTATCACGGAACGGATGATGTTTGTTTTGTTCATAGTGCTCCCATTATACCGCATCGGCGGCGCAGATTTCCTGCCCGAGCATCTGTCCTGTTATTGAGCACGCGGGGCGCCTGTCGGCTGCTGAGCGCCTGTCACCGCCGGGCGGATCTGGATAGACTGCGCTGTAACGCTTCCGTCGCTGTTGGGCGTGCCGGTTACCATCACGTTCGTGCCTGTCGAGAGGTCGGCAGCCGAGCCGGGGACGGTCTTCATTACCTGCGCGCTCGCGCCGACGAGCACTATCTTCGTGTTGCCGTCCTGCATCTTGATGGTGATGCCGGAGGCGTCCTTCGACAGGATAGCGCCGGCAAAGGCGCCGCCCTGGCCACCGAAGCGCCCGCGAGCACTCCGGCCGAACTGTGCGAACTGCCCGCCTGATGGTGCCTTGCTCGGCGCATAGAGCGTCCCGCAATAGAACGAGCCTCCACTGATAACCGCTGCGGCCACCAGGCCGCCGACAATCGTTTTCTTGTTCATATGAAATGTATACGGATTCCGATGACCGTTTGGTGCGTCATTCGTATCGCAGCGCCTCTATCGGGTTCATGCGAGCCGCCCGCCGAGCCGGGTACCAGCCGAACACGATGCCGATGAGCGCCGACACGCCGAACGCGAGCAGTACGGACGGGAGCGAGACGCTCGTCTCAACGATGCCGAGTGCGGTTACGCCGTAAGAAAGGGCGACGCCGATCGCGACGCCGATGATACCGCCGATGAGCGTGAGAGCTACCGCTTCCGCTAGGAACTGCCGGATGATGTCGCGCTCGGTCGCGCCGATCGCCTTGCGGAGCCCGATCTCCCGCGTGCGCTCTGTCACGGTAGTGAGCATCATGTTCATGATGCCGATGCCGCCGACGACGAGCGAGATGCCTGCGATGGCCGCGAGCAGGAGAGTGAACGTCTGCGTGACGCTCGATACGGTCGATATCAGGTCGTTCTGGTTCAGTACCGAGAAGTCCGCCTGCGTCGGGTCGCTGATGTGGTGGCGGCCAAGCAGCAGGGAGGTGATATCCGATTGCGCTTGCGCCATGCTGCCAGCGTCGGTCGCCTGGACGTTTATCGCGGTTACGTATTTGCCGCCGGATAGGTAGCGCTGCGCGCTCGTGAGCGGCACGTAGACCATGTCGTCCTGGTTCGAGAAGCCGCTACCGCCCTTGGCGGCCGTCACGCCGATAACCTTGAATTCGAGCTGGTTGATGCGGATCGTCTGTCCGACTGCGTCCGACGGCACTGCGCTGTCCCCGAACAGGTCGGTGACGACCGTCGGCCCGAGCACGGCGACCTTCGCGCCGGAAGAGTCGTTCTGGTCCGATATGAACGAGCCGGTGTCTATCTGGACATTCCGTACGGAGGCGTACGCGGCTGTCACGCCGACGACGGAGGTGTTCGTGTTCGTTCCTTTAGCAGCGATCTGATACCGCCCGGATGCCTCGGGCGCGACCGCAGCCACGCCCTGCACCTGTGAGCCGATCGCGCCCGCGTCGTCCAGGGTGAGCGTGTGCGCCGAGCCCCGGCCGCTCGACACGCCGAAGCCGCCGGCGTTGCGCGATGCTCCGGGCGTCACTTGCAGCAGGTTCGAGCCGAGGGACTGGATGTTGGATTGGATGGAGCTCTGAGCCCCTTGGCCGATAGCGACCATGGCGATGACCGACGATATGCCGATGACGATGCCGAGCATCGTGAGCCCCGAACGGACCTTGTTTCCGGACAGGGCGGCGTACGTCTCGTGCAATAGGTCTTTGAATGTCATAGTGCGGCTCTCCGTTGCGCGTGCGACGCGTCGTCAGACACGATGCGCCCGTCGCGCAGGTGGATGATGCGTTTCGCATGCTCGGCGACGTCCGGCTCGTGGGTGATGAGTACGATGGTGCTGCCGTGCTCTTCGTTCAGCTTCTGGAAGGTGCCGAGCACCACTTCTCCCGTGCGGGTGTCGAGGTTGCCGGTCGGCTCGTCGGCCAGGATGAGCGACGGCTCGTTGACGAGCGCTCGCGCTATCGCTACACGCTGTACCTGCCCGCCGGACAGCTCGTTCGACCGGTGAGTGAAATGGCTCTCTTGCATACCGGCCGCATGTAGCGCCCGCGCTGCCCGCGCCGAGCGCTCGTCCCCGCCGACGCCCGCGTACACGAGCGGGAGCATCACGTTGCGCAGTACGGTGGTGCGAGGCAGCAGGTTGAACGACTGGAAGACGAAACCAATCTTATCCTTGCGGATTTCCGCAAGCTCGTCGTCCGAGAGCGCCGAGACGTCTCGTTCGTCGAGCCGGTATGATCCGGACGTCGGCGTGTCGAGGCAGCCGAGGATGTGCATGAGCGTGGATTTGCCCGAACCGGAGGGCCCCATGATAGCCACGAACTCGCCGTCGGCTATCCCGAACGAGATGCCTTTGAGCGCCTGGAACGCCATGTCGCCCGAGCCGTACGTCTTCGTTATGCCGCGGATGTCTATCATGCCGTCTCGTTCCGCGCGCCTATCCGCCCCCGCCTACGCGCATGCCGCCGCGCATGCCGCCGCCGCTACCGCCGAAGAGGGAAGGAGCGCTGCTCTTCGCTGCAGTCTGCGCCACCGCCGCTGAGACGGTGCGCACCACGATCTGCTCGCCCTCGGTGAGGCCGGACGTTATCTCTGTATTCGTGTCGTCTGATATGCCGGTTTCGACAGGAATCTGCTGAGGCGCCGTCTTCGATGCGACGCCCTGGCTCGCGCTCGCGCCGGTGTCGTTTATGGGCGGCACGAACGCGCTCACGAAGCTCTGGCCGTTCTGCGTCTTTATCGCGCTCGACGGGACGGCGAGCACGTCCTGGTGCGCGGCGGTGATGATCGCCGCGTTCACTGTCATGCCCGGCTTGATGCGGTCGTCCTGGCTGTCGAATCCGATCTTCACGTCATACGAGACGACGCCCTGCGACACTGTCCCTATCGTGTCTATCTGCGCGACCTGCCCGGTGAGCGACAGCCCGTCTATCGCGTCGAACGTGAGCGTCGCCTTGTCGCCCACGTGCACCTTCGCGGCGTCCACTTCGTCGAGCGAGAGCTCGGCGATGCGCTGGCTGGTGATGAGCGTCGCGACCGCCGTGCCGCTCGAGGCGGAATCGTATTCTTTCACGTTGACTGCGGCGATCGTCCCCGAGAACGGCGCGGTGACGTAGTAGTCCGCTAGCGCGCTCTTCGCGTCCTGGAGCGCGTTCTGCGCCTTCGTCACGGACAGCTGTGCCGACTGGATGTCGAGCGCGTCTGCTCCTGCTTTCGTCGCGTCGAGCGATTGCTGCTTCTCTACCACGTCATGCTCGCCCTGCGTGAGCGCCGTCTTGTCGGAGAGCAGGGATGAGAGGTGTGAGTTCATCTTCGTCGTGTACGCGCTCAGGTTCGTAAGCGCGGCCGTTGCAGTCGGCGAGGGCGCGATCGAGCGCGCGCTGCAAGTGTCGGCATACAGCTGGATGAACGCGTCCGCGCTCTTGAGCGCTTTTGCTGTGAGCTGCGCCGCCGCGTATGAATCGTCGAGCGCTTTCTCGACCGCGTCGTTGCTCGGCGAGCTGCCGAGCGCCTGGTATTCGCTGAATGCAGCGTCGTACGCCTGCTTCGCAGCCACGTAGTCGTTATATGCCGTCGCTTCGAACACTGGCGCGCGCAGGTCGTAATTGCCGATCGCGTCCGCGTAGAACTCCTCGTTCTTCTGCCCGTTCTTGCGGGCGTCGTCGTTCTCGAGTATGCCGTCGAGGTTCGTCACGATGTCCGGCAGGTCGAGGAACGTGTTCGTCACGTCCGTCACGCTGCTGGCGTAGGACTGGGCGAGCGAATCCTTCGCGTCCGAGAGCGCGTTCTGCGCCTGGGTCATCGTCAGCGCCGACGCGGGTTCCTGGAGTTTCTCGAGGGCGATTTGCGCGCTTTCGAGGTTTGTCTGCGCGTCGCGCACCGTCTTCTGCGCTTCGGTCGCGTCGAGCTCGGCGATGAGCGTGCCTGCGGACACTTTCTGCCCTGGCGCAACGCCGACGTACACGACCGTGCCCGATACCTGCGGTTTCAGGTCGAGCTGGTCGGATGCGGACACCTGCCCGGATGCCGAGACGGAAGCGACGACCGTCCCTTTCGTGACGGTCCCGAGCACATACTTGGTCTCCGTGCCGGCAGCGAAGGCTTTCGTATACGCGAACCATGCTGTTCCCGCCAGCGCGGCGATGATGAACGCCGACGCGACCGGGCGCGCTTTCACGAACGATGTCGCTTTCCGGACGTGCTTGTTTGCGAGTATGTCTTTCATAGGCAATGGATGTGCGGCGATTATCGCCCGGACGGCGTGGTGGACGCGCTCGTGCCTCCCTGGCCGTCGGGCGGAGCGGGGAGTATCCGGATGAGCCTCGCCTGTATCCGGGAATCCTTATCCGGCTCGCCGAGCGCGGTCAGGAAATCGCCCGGGCGTATGTCCTCCGGCTTGAGTGCCGCGTCGAGCTTGCGGATGAGCGTGTCTTTCGACACGAGCACCGTCTTTTCGACGCTGTCCGGGCCGGCGACCACGATATCCGGCAGCGAGACGCTCACGACCTTGCCAACCGCGCCGTGCGATGCGCGGAACTCGTCGCGCAGCGGGAAGCCGCCCTGCGAGGGTGCGTGCCGGTCGAACAGGCGGTAATAGTCGTTCCCGAATTGATATGCGAAAGAGGCCTTGCGGTAGCCTACGTAGACTCCCGCCTGGAAGACGAGGAGCGCGACGACCGCCACGCCCAGGCAGGCGAGGGCGGTCTTGAACGGGCGCGAACGTATGAAATCCTTGATAGCGGTCATGAGGTTATATCCTAGCGAAGCGGGTAAAGGCCGCCTCAGCAGTGTCCGCCATCGTGCGGACCGAGGCGAGGAGTGCCAGGGTCGCGGCGAGCAGCGCGGCTATCGCGAGGGCGGGGATGGATTCTGCGAGCGCGATGAGCGCGTCCTTCCAGACGGACGCGAGGGCGTCCGAATCAGAAAGCACGAGCGTCGCGTATCCGTAGAATTCGGACGTGAAGAACGTATGCAGGAAGTATTGCGCCGACAAGACCACGCCCACTGAGGACGCGGCGAGCGCCGCCGCCGCGCCGGCGAAATACGCCCGTGCGCGTCTACGCTCCGCCAGCCGGATAGACGAGATGATCGCTTTCTTGAGTCCTGCCGACGGGCGGATTGCCTGCATATCAGGTATACGGGAAAGCGCCGCGGATTGGTGCGGCGCATGAGGTGGGTTGAAGAAGGAAGGGAGGTCAGGCGGGTTGCGTCTCGACCGCGCGGCGCAGGAGCGCGAGCGCGCGCCGGTGCTGGCTTTTCACCGTGTGCAGCGGCCGCTTGAGGGCTTGGCCTATCTCCGCGAAGGTGAGGCCGCCCTCGTACCGCGAGATGAGCACGTCGCGGTAGCGCGAGTCAAGCGTCTCGAGCAGCCGCCGCGCGTAGTCGGCGTCCTCGGCCTTCTCGAGAAGCTCGTGCGGAAGCGGGCCGCTGTCCGCGAGCGCGTCCACGACAGGGTTCCCTCCCGACGCGCTCTCGAAGAAGGAGAACGCGGTTTCCTTCTTTTTCCGCAGGAAGTCTATCGCCGTGTTGCGTGCGATCCGGAATACCCACGCCTGGAAGCTCTTGCCGGGAATGAATCCGCGGATATTCTTCCATGCCTTTATGAACGACTCCTGCGCGATGTCTTCTGCGGCCTGCGCGTCATGTGTCAGGCTGAACGCGAACCGGTACACGGCAGGCAGGTGCCGGTCTACCAGCGCCGCGATCGCGCGGTCGTCGCCTTCGAGATAGCGGGAGATCAACAAATCATCGTTCTCCATAGCGGTACGATGATAGCACGACTCTGCTAGTTGTACAGAGACGCGGCGCATTACTGCCCACCGAGTATCGTCCGCACCTGCGCTATCGTCGCGGCATCGACGTTGAACGATTCGAGCATCCCGAGGATCGAAGACACTTGAGAGGCGGTGAGTCTCGACATTGTCGGCGAGGGCGTGCTGCTCGCCGATGCAGAGCCGCTCGCGTTGAGAGCCGCGCGGGTCGATGGGCCGACGTATCCCACAGGAGAGATGCCGTGCGCTTTCTGGAAAGCAGCTACGGCCGAGCGCGTGAGCGCGCCGAAATAGCCGGTGATCGGGCCGCTATAGAGGCCGCTCTGCGCGAGGAGTTGCTGGAGCGCCGTTACGCCCGCTCCTTTTGACCCGATGCCGAGATAGGCGTTGAATTGGAACACGGTCGCCGCTGCGGATGCGGCAGACACGGGGGCGGCTGTGGCAGGAAGTGCCGTCGCCGCTGCAGGAGTCGTGGTTGCGGAACTCGACGGAGCAATGGTCGTGGCCGGCGCGGTCGCACCACCCGTCGCAGGCGTCACGAAGAGCGAGAGGGTGGTAGACGCCGTATTGCCGTATGAGTCCGTGGCGATGATGTTGACCGCGTGCGTCCCGATGTCGCTCGTCCGCGGGATCCAGCTGAATACGCCAGCGCTGCTCACGTCGCTCGCGACGACCGAGGTAGAGGTCGCGCCTCCGGAAGGGTAGTCGACGACGCTCCACGCCGGATTCGTGATGCCGGTGGCGGAAGCGGTGAAGATGGAGAGCGAACCGGCGGCGATGGACGGCTGATACGAAGCGACCGAGACTTTCGGCGCGATGACCGAGACCGTGACCGAAGTCTGCGCCGTGTTGCCATTGATGTCGCTCGCACGGATGGTGAGTGTGTGGGTGCCGATGTCGTCTCCGGTGGGCGTCCACGAGAACGCACCCGTCGAGGCGTTCATGGCACCTGGCGTGACGCTCGAACCGGCCGTACCGTCGTATACCGTGAACGCCGGCATATTGAAACCTGGCGCGTATGCGGTAAAGGTGAGCGCGCGGCCGACGGCGACCGTGGCGCCGGGCGCCAGGTTTTGCGCGAATACGTGCGTCGCCGCGACGAGGATGCGCACGCTCGTGGTCGCTACGGCGTTCGTGAGGTCGGTCGCTGAGAACGTGAGCGTGTGCCACCCTCCGTCATAAATGCCGGGCGTCCAGGTGTAGTACCCGGACTTGTCGACAGTCCCCGTCGTCGCGCCCGAGCCCGAGTAGCT
>JAKAMJ010000034.1 GCA_021812955.1 bacterium
AGGGTTGTGGTGTTGTCATGCTGTAGTTTCGTACTGTGTTAGTATCGAGCAAACCGACCATTGCCCGTAATTTTCATGATAGCTCCGTGAACGTGCGTAGTGAATGGGGAGAACGAGTGGATTTTGAGGGAGTCGGCCTCCTTGCGTAGCTTGGAGGCCGGGCATGCGCGCACGGGAGGGTGGGGCAAGCATTTGCATCCGCCTCGGGGCTGTTTCCGCTATGAGCGTCCATGGCGAAGGGACGAGCGCCGACGTTCGTCTGCAATGCGGAATCTCGTAGCGGAAGCGACACCACTGCCGAACGAATGAAAACGAGGGAGGGGGTTGTGCGACGACGGAATCCGAAGGAACGAGGATGAGGAGGAGCTGGGGGAGGGATTCCTTCCCTCCCCCAAACAAGAGCGACGCCCGAGCACCCGCCGAGCACGGCGGGAATGCGAGGAAAAGCGGCGCACAGAGGAATCTAGGCGCTCGTAGCCATAGCGGAAACAGCCCCGAGGCGGATGCCGAGGGGTGAATCTCCCGAGCCACTGGACGACCACAGAGCGGACAAAAACAGAACCGAGACCGATGGGGATTTGTATTTCCCCTCGCCCCGCCGCCATTCAATTTCAAAAGGCATTCCCCCCGCGAAAAATAAAGAAGCATGGAAGCGGCGGAGGCGAGGGGGCCCGGCGAGTCTGCGAGCGGGCGAGCGCCGAGTCTGCGAGGCGCGAGAGGGTCATGGGTGGCGCGTAAAATGGGTTCGAGCGAATTCGTACAGACGAGCAAGATAGATTGGCACAACCGACCTGTGCGGGAAGCAGGCAGAGACTTAGGCGCATCGGCAGTCCACACCCTCATTGCACGTTCATAGAAATCGACTATAATGGGGGTATCAGACTTGAGCGGCATCCTATACGGGTGCCGCTCGCTGTTTCTACTCTTCGTTTCCCTCGCGTTTGAGACGCTCTCGGAGATATTCGAAGTCTCTGAAGTTGCTCCCGGCGAACTGCCGTATTTCCTTGGCAGTGCGCGGCCCACGAGCGAGAATGACGACTTCTTTTCCTGCGTCCTGGACGTGTTTCAAGACGGGGAGGAAGTCGCCATCGCCGGAAAGGACAATCGCGCGGTCGTAGCGGTCGAGTTCCTGCATCATGTAGTAGGTCATATCAACGTCGCAGTTCGCTTTGCGGCGCACACCGCCGTCGTCATCCTCGTATGACTTCACTGGCTTCAGAATGAGGTGATAGCCGAACTCAGCGAGTTTGCGATAGAAACGAGCGCGTTTGAGATGCCGGTCAGCGAGGACAAGCTGTGCCTCGGTCATCTTGCTACCTTCTTCTCTGATGAGACGGGAGAGATATTCTTCGAGCTGCGTGATGGGCACTGAATCGTATTTGAGATAGTCAAAGGGCATGCGATGCAGCTCGACGCCGCCGAAGAAGTAGGCCTTCTCGACGCCGTATTTCTCGGTGAGGTATGCGCGGAGCTTCGCGTAGTCTATGCTCCATCCGAGAGTCTGACGCACGGACGTTTGAGTCTCGTAGGGTCAGCGCGCTGGCCTGCACGAGAGCGGCAGTGCCAGCGCGCTGATGCCGCGCAGCTTCTGCACGAACGGCCTGAGCGCCGTCTTCGCGTTCATGGCGCTGAGCGCATACAGCTTCGCCGGAGTCTGGCCGCCTGTGAAGTAGTCGCCGCGTGCGGAGCGGTACCCGGCCGCCTCGACCATGCCGATGATGCGGGAATCATACGCACCGAAAGGGTATGCGAATTCGTTTACGGGCACTCCGAGATCGCTCTCGAGGAGCAGCTTGCTGCCGTGTATCTCTTGCCAGAGCGTCGCTTGGTCGGGGATGCGGGTGAGGAACGGGTGCGAACGCGAGTGGCTCCCGATAGTCATTCCTGCGGCGATGAGCGCGTGCAGGTCGCTCCACGACAAGAAGCCGGGTCGACCTATCGAATTCGTGAAGACGAAGAACGTCGCCGGATAATGGTATTTCTCAAGGATGGGCAGTGCGTAGACGAACTGGTCGTGCCAGCCGTCGTCGAACGAAAGCACGACAGGGTTCGACGGGAGCGCCGTGCCGCCGCGCAGGGCGCTCTCGAGGTCGCTGAACCGGATGACGTGGTAGCCAGTGTCTCGCAGGTAGCGCATCTCCGCGTCGAACGTCTCCGGCGTGACGGCGATAGCGCGCACGGCCGCGTCATCGCTCGGGTAGCTGGGGCGGACGACGTGATAGACGATGATTGGTACGCCCATCTCCCGCGCAGCAGACACCGTGGCCGGTGCCGATCTGACGGCCGGCCGCGCACTGCTTTGCGGCATGAAGAACGCGCCGCCGGCGACGACGGCGCACGAAGCCGCTGCGAGGATGATACTGGTGCTCCGGCGCATGATTGCCAACAAGGATAGCACCCGCTCCTGCCGCCGTCCCGCTGGTGATTTTGTGGAAGACGGCAGGACGGCGTATACTGCGGGCATGAGGCAATCTAGGATCTTCACCAGGACTCGTCGCGAAGCGCCGGCAGACGAGGTCTCGAAGAACGCCCGGCTGCTCGTGCGCGCAGGCTTCGTGCACAAGGAGATGGCCGGCGTTTATTCGTATCTCCCGCTAGGGCTGCGCACGCTCGGCAAGATCGTCGGCATCATCCGCGAAGAGATGGACGCGATCGGCGGGCAGGAGCTCGTCATGTCGTCGTTGCAGGATCCGGAGATATGGAAGGCGACGGACCGCTGGGAGCAGGACGTCTGGTTCAAGACGTCGCTCAAGGCAGGAGGCGACATCGGCTTCGGGTGGACGCAAGAGGAGGCGATAACGCGCATCGCATCGCAGCAGGTGAGCTCGTACCGTGACCTGCCGTTCGCCGCATACCAGATACAGACGAAATTCCGCAACGAAGAGCGCGCGAAATCCGGCATCATGCGCGGGCGCGAGTTCCTGATGAAAGACCTGTACTCTTTCCACGCCAGCCAGGAAGACCTCGACGCGTTCTACGAGCGGGCGAAAGACGCGTATGCGCGCGTGTTCGCGCGCGTCGGTATCGGCGCGCAGACGTTCGTAACGTTCGCGTCCGGTGGCGCCTTTTCAAAGTATAGCCATGAGTTCCAGACGCTCTCCTCGGCCGGCGAGGATACCATATACGTGTCGCGCGAGAAGGGGCTCGCGATAAACAGCGAAGTGCTGAATGACGACGTCCTGGCGGATCTCGGCGTCTCGCGCGATACGCTCGAGGAGCAGACGGCAATCGAAGTTGGCAACATATTCAAGCTCGGCACGCGCTTCTCCGAACCGCTCGGGCTTTCGTACAAGGATGAATTCGGCGCCGCGAAGCCGGTCGTGATGGGCTGCTACGGCATCGGCCCCACGAGGCTCATGGGCACGATCGTCGAGCTGCTTTCGGACGAGAAAGGCCTCGTCTGGCCGAAGAGCGTCGCGCCGTTCGCGGTGCACCTGGTGTCGCTTGCGCGGGACGCGGGCGACGAAGTCGCCCGCGCTTCCGACGCATTGTATGAAGACTTGCAGAAAGCCGGCGTCGAATCGCTCTACGATGACCGCGACCTACGCGCGGGAGAGAAGTTCGCAGACGGCGACCTGCTCGGTATCCCGACGCGCATCGTGGTCGGCAAGGACGCCGCCGCGACGGGAACGTTCGAGGCGGTCGATCGCGCGACCGGCGTCGTATCGAAACTCTCTCGAGAAGACATATTGAAGTCGAACTTCAATACGAAGTAGGTATGGGGAAATTTTCAAAGAATTACCTGTTCAGCAATGACATCGCCATCGACCTGGGGACGGGCAATACTCTCGTATACGTGCGCGGCAAGGGCGTCGTGCTGAGTGAGCCGTCCGTCGTCGCGGTCAACGACAAGACGCACCAGGTGGTCGCCATCGGGAAGGAGGCGAAGACGATGCTTGGGAAGGCCCCCGCGCATATCCGCGTCGTGCGCCCGCTCAGCCACGGCGTCATATCCGATTTCGAGGTGACGGAAGAGCTGCTCACGTACCTCATCAACAAGGCACAGAACGGGAGAGCTAAGCTCTTCGGGCCGCGCGTGGTCATCGGCGTGCCGACCGGCGTGACGAACGTGCAGAGCCGCGCCGTGCGCGACGCGGCGAAGAACGCCGGCGCGCGCGAAGCGTTCATCCTCGAAGAGCCGGTCGCCGGCGCTATCGGCACTAAGTTGCCGGTTGGAGAAGCCGTTGGCACGATGGTGGTCGACATCGGCGCTGGCACGACGGACATCGCGGTCATCGCGCTCAACGGCTCGGTAGCGTCGAAGAGCTCGCAGGTAGCGGGCGACCGTTTCAACGAGAACATAATCGACTATGTGCGGAGCGAGTTCAAGCTCGGCATCGGCGATGGCACCGCAGAAGACGTCAAGATACAGGTCGGTTCGGTGATGCCGCTCGCGGAATCGCTCACGCGGACCGTGCGCGGCCGCGACTACGCGACCGGCTTGCCGCGGGAGATAACGCTCTCGGACGAGCATGTGCGTGAAGCGCTCACGCCGTCGCTCGAGGCGCTCATGGACGCGATGAAAGAGGTCATCGAGGCGACGCAGCCGGAGCTGCTTTCGGATGTGCTCGAGCGCGGCGTCACGGTGTTTGGCGGCGGCGCGCTTCTGCGCGGCCTTCCGCAGGCGCTCTCGAAGATGCTTGGCGTGCCGGTGCATGTCGCGCCGGACCCGCTCACCGCGGTCGTCCGTGGCGCAGGCATCGTTACCGAGAATCCGGGGCCGTACGCGGATTTCTTCGTCGATGAAGAGGATATTCTCAGCGAGGCGTAACGCGCTCTTGCCGCAGCAGGCCGTGTCCCGGGGCGCGGTCGCCGTCGCGGTCGCGGCGGCCTTGTACGCTTTCAGCGCGCTCGCGCCGAACGCGTTCTGGGCGGTCGTTTCTCCGGCGTTCCGTGCGTCTGACGCGCTCGCTTCCGGCGCCCGTTCGTTCCTGGCTGGCTTCGGCAATACGGCGGCGCTCGCTGCGCGCAACGAAGACCTCGCCCGCAAGAATTCCGCGCTCGCGAGCGAGAACGAGGCTCTCCGGCAGAATTCGGCAGACGTGACGGCGCTCGTGAGCGCGGCGGGGTCGGGCATCGTCGCGAGCGTGATCGCACGGCCGCCGGAGAGCCCTTACGACACGCTCGTGCTCGCGGCGGGCGCGAAAAGCGGCGTGGCGCGTGGCATGGAGGCGTTCGCAGCCGGCGGAGTGCCGGTCGGTTTCGTGTCGGAAGCGCTCGATGACTTCTCCCGCGTGACGCTCTTCTCCTCGCCTGGCGTCGTTACGGACGGCTGGGTAGGGCAGGCGAACGTGCCGCTCACGATACGCGGCACGGGCGGCGGCGCGTTTGAGGCGACTGCCGCCCGCGATGCCGCAGTCGCGCCCGGTGCGGTGGTGTTCGTGCCCGGCCCGGGCCAGCTCCCCATCGGGAGCGTCGTGCGGGTGGATAGCGACCCGCTATCGCCGAGCGTCACGCTGCGGATCGCGCCCGCCGCGAACCCTTTCAGCATCGCGTGGGTCTCGCTGCGCGCGACCGGCGTACCGCCGGGAGCGTTCGCTTCGTCTACGGCGCCATGATCCGCACGATCGGCATGCTTTCGGCGTTCTCGTCGGCGATATTTTTCCCCTGGCCGATGACCGCGTGCCTTGCGCTCGGCATGGCGATCTTTGAGCCGTGGACGCCGCTTGCCGCGGGGCTCATCGTCGAGGCGCTGTATCGCCCGCATGCGGCCGGCCTGCCATGGTTCGCGGCCGCTGGCGCGGCCGCGACGGCGGTCGCCTTTTTCATACGCGCCCGGCTGAAGACCGGCATCGTCGAACGATGAGACTGAAGCTGAAACGCCGCCGGGCAGATCCCGAGATTGCGCCAGACGAGATATTTCTCGATTCTTCAAACACGCCGGAATTCAACCGCGAACGGTTCGAGGGCCGGATCGAGAAGCCGCTCCCGCGGTCGTCGTTCTTATTGATGGCAGCAGGGTTTGCGGCGCTCTTCGCCGTACTCGTCGCGCGCGCGGCAGACCTGGAGCTCGCGAACGGGAGCGCATATGCGGCGGAGAGTGCGCACAACAGCCTGACCATAGCCGCCATCTTCGCGCCGCGCGGCATCATCACGGACGTGCACGGCGTCGTCGTCGCCGAGAACGTGGCGCGCGCAGACGGTACGGTCGAGCGGCACTACGCCGTGCCGTCGCTCAGCCATGTCATCGGGTATGTCTCGTATCCGAAGAAGGATGCGAACGGCGTGTATTACGAGACCGCCGAGCGCGGTGTCACCGGACTGGAAGCCGGGTACAACGGCTTGCTCACCGGTAAGAACGGGCAGATGCTCGCGGAGACGGACGCGCTCGGGGACGTGCGCTCGTCGGGCACGATCGTACCGGCAGAAGAAGGCGGGACGCTGCGCCTCTCGGTTGACGCCGACTTGCAGCAACGATTCGATGCTGCGCTCTCCGATACGGCGCGTGCACACGGCTTCATCGCGGGCGGCGGCGTCGTGATGGACGTGTCTTCCGGAGCGGTCCGGGCCATCGTCTCGTATCCGAGCTACGACAGCAACGTGATGTCGGGCGGCGGTCCTGCAAGCACGATAGCAGGATATAATACGGACCCCGGTCATCCATTCATCGATCACGCGACGCAGGGCGTGTATGCGCCGGGATCGATCGTGAAGCCGCTCGTGGCTTCCGGCGCGCTCACGGACGGCGTGATAACGCCGAATACGGTCATAAACGACCCTGGTTACCTTTCGCTCCCGGATCCGTATCACCCAGGAAAGAAATTCATATACAAAGGATGGAAAGCGCTCGGCCAGCTCGATGTGCGGAGTGCGATCGCGTGGTCGTCTGACGTCTTCTTCTACGAGGTCGGCGGCGGGTTCCCGGGGCAGAAGGGGCTTGGCATCAGCCGGCTCGACTACTGGTACCGGCAGTTCGGCCTGGGGACGACGACTGGCATCGCGCTCCCCGGCGAGGCGGCTGGGCTTATCCCGACACCTGAGTGGAAGCAAAGAGTCTTTAACGAGCCGTGGTACACGGGCGATACCTACTTCACCGCGATAGGACAGTATTCGATGCAGGTGACGCCGCTCCAGATGGCGCGCGCGGCCGCTGCGGTAGCGAACGGCGGCAGGCTTTACACACCCGAGCTGCTC
>JAKAMJ010000035.1 GCA_021812955.1 bacterium
TGGCTGTTCGCCATTTAAAAAGGTACGCGAGCTGGGTTCAAACCGTGCAGCACCTGACTGAAATATTTAAACATTCAAACATTTAAATATATAAAGTCGGAGATTGCACGGTTTGAACCCCGAGGAAACTGTTAGCTGCGTGGAGACGCAGTTAGAAATTATAGAAGTCAGACTTCTATAAAACGACAACTCACGGCGGCGCAGTGCAGGAATGCATTGCGAGCAACTCAACTGATATCGGTAAAACCCGTAAATGCAACGGGCAATACCGAGGGAAGAGATATTATTTAAATGTTTAAACATTTAAATATTGGCTCACCCTTAGAGACTGAATGTTGGGCACCGAGAACCGGTGGTGTTACAGTCCGATCCTTGCAGTAATGCAAGTCAACTAGATGCGTGAGACAGGTTGGTCTCCTATCTACTGTAGGCGTTGATTCTTGCGGAGGGTTGCCCCTAGTACGAGAGGACCGGGGTGAACTGACCTCTGGTCTACCAGCTGTCCTGCCAAGGGCACCGCTGGGTAGCTATGTCGGGTCGCGATAACCGCTGAAAGCATATAAGCGGGAAACGTGCTCCAAGATAAGGAATCGTTATGAGGCTCCTAGGAGATGACTAGGTTGATAGGCTCTAGATGGAAGCACAGCAATGTGTTGAGTCGAGGAGTACTAATATGCCCAGTTTCTCGTGCGGAATTCTGTATAGCACCATGTTCTGCCGCGCCGTACTGGCGTTTCATTCGCATATATCGTATATTGAACACCTCGAGTGTTCGGTTCTGGTGGTTTGGCGGGAGGGTCATACCCGATCTCATTCCGAACTCGGCAGTCAAGCCTCCTAGCGGCGATGGTACTCATCGTAAAAGGTGGGGAGAGTAGCTAGCCGCCAGAACCGAACACTCGAAGCAGATGGTCTTTTGTCGGGGCGTAGCGCAACGTTGGCCAGCGTGCCGCCTACAAGGCGGAGGTTACCGGTTCGAACCCGGTCGTCCCGACCACACTTTATTTCGCCGCACGGTTTGAACCGAGCGGCGTTTTGCTATACTGGCGCTATGGATTGGGCATCGCGACGGAGGTTTATCATACTTGCGCTTATCGCAGCAGTGATTCTCGCATTCTTGGCAATACTTGGTTTCGTCACCTTCTATAAGACGCCATCGTGCAGCGACGGCAAGCAGAACCAGGGCGAAGCGGGCGTAGACTGCGGCGGCCCGTGCCCGTACCTGTGCGCGAGCGAAGTGAGTGCGGCGAAAGTGCTTTTCACGAGGCTGGTATCGAACGAAGCCGGACGGACGGATGTGATCGCGTCAGTCGAGAATCCGAATGGCGGTGCCGCTGCGAAAGCGGTTCCGTACGTCCTCGAGCTGTACGGAGTGGCGGGCAACACGCTTGTTCGGCACGTGAACGGCACGATAGATCTCCCGCCTGCAGCGACGGTCCCGGTCTTCGTCCCGGGAGTGTCGCAGGGCGGGCAAGAAGTCACCAGCGCATTCCTGACGATAGGCGCGGACGCGCCGAAGTGGTATAAGACGGCTCGCGATCCGCGCGTGCTACCGGTGGTCACGAACACGACGCTCGGCGGTACGGTCGCCGCGCCGCGCATAGACGCGGTCCTCAGCAATGCGAGCGTCATGCCGATGAACGACGTGCGCGCGATCGTCCTCGTTCATAGCGCTTCGCATGAAGACGGAGACGCGTCGGGCGACGTCATCGCGGCGTCGCAGACCGTCGTGCCACTGGTTCCGGCGCAGGGGCAGGCCACAGCCACATTCACCTGGAACGGCGCTTTCCCGGAAACGCCGGCGACGATAGAGGTGGTGCCGATCATCCCTCTGCCGTAGTCATGCCGCATACGCCGCGCCGGTTCTTCGATTGGACGCTGCTCGTCCCGGCGCTCGTCTTGTCGCTCCTCGGGATACTCACGATGAGCACGTTCGGCCAGGGAGCATCGCTCGCGCCTCGCCAGGTGCTCTGGCTACTGATATCGCTCGGCGTCTACCTCGGCCTCTCGTTGCTCGACATGCATTTCATCCGACGGACGGCGGTCGTGATGACGCTCTACGCGGTCTCCATCGTGCTCCTGCTCCTCCTGCTCGTCGCCGCGCACCCGGTCATGGGCGCGCGTGCTTGGTTCTCGCTAGGGCCGGTGTCGTTCCAGCCGGCCGACCTGGCGAAGCTTTCCGTCATCGTGCTCCTTTCCAAATACCTGTCCAGGCGATATGTCGAGATCGGCGACTTCCGGCATATCATCGTCTCTGCCGCGTATACGGGAGTCCTAGCGCTTCTCATCCTCGTCGAGCCGGACATGGGGAACACGATAATCTTCTTTTCAATATGGTTCGGCATGATGCTCGTCTCCGGCATCTCGAAGAAGCACCTCGCGCTCCTGGGCGTCCTCGCGCTCGTAGCGGCGTCGGCACTCTGGTTCGGAGGGTTGAAGCCGTATCAGCGCGCGCGCATCGTGTCGTTCGTGAACCCCGCGGGAGACATCCATGGCGCCGGATATAACGCGTATCAGGCGAAGATCGCCGTCGGTTCGGGCGAGCTCTGGGGCAAGGGGATCGGGTATGGCACGCAGAGCAAGCTGCGCTTCCTGCCCGAGTACCAGACAGACTTCATATTCGCCGCGTTCGCCGAGGAGTGGGGGTTTGCGGGAGTGGTGCTCCTTCTCGCACTCTATGCGCTGCTCTTCGCGCGATTGGCACAGATAGCGCGCGAAGCGGCGACCAACTTCGACGCGTTCTTCACGATCGGCGTCTTGCTCCTCTTCGCGGCGCACACGGCCATACACGTGGGAATCAGTCTCGGGCTCCTGCCGGTGACGGGCACGACGATCCCGTTCATGAGCTCGGGCGGCTCTCACCTCGTGCTCGAGTTCGCGGCGCTCGGAATCGTCACCTCTCTCGCGCGGCACAGCCGCGGCGCATCGCGCGCTATCGTGGCAAACGAGTATCTGGGATGAAGTGTTCGTTGTGCTGCCGAGCTTCTGGACCACTATGGGTGTATTGACAATACTAGTCACATGTGATAATTTCATACTCGGACAGCAACAGTGCCGCTGGCACCGATTGAAAAATAAACGACAGAGACAAACTATGGGGAGGTGAACAATGGGCGACGATAAAACATTAGCGTTCGAAATGAGTGAGGACTTAAGTTACATCGCGATTGTAAAAGGTTCCAATGGGGCTTACGGGCATGAACCCGAAAGCCGGAGATATCGCCTGTTGCTGTTGGGAGGCGTGTTCGGGGAAACCAAAGACGACGTGAACCAGGCGCTCAGACAAGTTGAACTGAAGAGCCAGCCTTGGGAATATCTCTACCGACTCTATCGCCTGGAGGTTATTTCTCCCGAAGGCGCTAAAGAGACGGCAGAGGAAGGTCTCACTCGCCGCCTTAAGGCTCGCATGGACGAACTCATCACAAGGGAAGCACAATGCAAAGAGTCGGAGAAAAACTTGCAACACCTTATTTCCGACCTGCAGGAGATCCGTTTTGAGGCAGCAGAGCCGCACAGGCGTCTGCTCAAGAGGGTCGCTGAACACACACGCTTCCTCAGGCGGTTGAGTGCATGGATGCGGCGACACCCGAGATTCACCCCGCCCTTTCTCAAGAATCTGGCGTCCTGCCTGGTCGCTATAGGATATTATGACCAGGGAACAACCTGACCTGTTCTTGGGTCGTACAGGTCGTCTTCAACGAAAAGCCGTTGGAGGCGGCTTTTCTGTTTTAGGATTATCGAAAATCAAACATACCTCAGTACAGCTTGACGGTCTCGGACACCATCCGAGAAAGCGTGAACGTGCCCATGTCCGGCGCGTCGAGTATCTCGCCCACGCCGCCGACGCGGTTCGTGAGGACTACCGGCAGGCCGGCCAGGCGCGCTTCGATGAGAACGTAGGGCAGGCCTTCCTTGAGCGACGGGAGCGAAAAGGCGTCGAAGCCGGCGAGCGCTTCTTCAGCCGGGACGAATCCGAAGAGCTTGACGCGGCTCCCGAGGCCGTACTCCCGTATCTTCTGCTCGAGCATCGGGCGCAATTCGCCTTCGCCGACGAGGGCGACGTGCATCTGCGGGTCGCGTCGCGCCGCCTCGACGAGCGCGATCTGGTTCTTGTTCGCGGTGAGTTCCCCGATGGTGCCGGTTATCCGCACGCCCTTCGGAAAGGCGGCGCGGATGGCCTCTCCCGAACCGAGCGGCGGGAGGTCTCTGCCGTTGTATACGAGGCGCATCTTGGCGGCGCAGAACGGGAGGCGCCCGCCGATGGCGAGGTCGTGTTTCGACAGGACGATGACTGCGTGCGCGAGAAGCGCCGTCGCCCACGACCCGGCCCAGGCGAATGCGCGCCATGCGCGGCCGCGCCGCTCCAGGAACGGCCACCCGTGCGCGGTAAATACGATGCGCGGTACTCCCGCGAGGCGCGCCGCGAGCGCGCCCACGCCGCCCGCTTTCGACGAATTGAGATGCACGATGCTCGGGCGCTCCGAGCGGAACAGCCGGAACAGGGCGATGAAGCTCCGCACGTCTCCGGCGAGCGATACGTCGCGCTGCAACGTCCCGACCGGATGCGTCTTGATCCCGGCTTCGGCGAGCGCGCGGGCGAGCTTCCCTGGCTGGCCGAACGCGACGCATGCCTCGAACTCATCCCTCGGCAGGTTGGTCGCCAGATCGTAGACATAGCGCTGCGCGCCGCCCCAGCCGGCTTTCGTTATCACGAACAGCACCTTCTTTTTCTCCGCAACAGGGCTCATGGCACAACTGTACAATATCTTTCCAGGTTATAGTATCTAAGGCATGGCATTCGACCGGCGAGAGACGCTCCTGCTTGTGGCGGGGGATTTCCTTATATTGGCGGCGTCCTTGTGGGCGGCGCTCGCTTTGCGCAACTTCTCGTTTCCGGCGCTCGGCCGTTTCGAGCAGAACCTCGTCCCGTTCCTGCCGATGTTCCTCATCTCGCTGGTGGTCTTCTACACGGCCGGCCTGTACGAGAAGCAGACGCGTCCGATCCGCCGCTCGATGGGGGTCCGCATCTTCGGCGCACAGGTGGCGACGGTCGCGATAGCCGCCATCCTGTTCTTCGTGCTCCCGCTCTCGATCGCGCCGAAGACGATCCTGGTTCTCTATCTCGTCGTGTCTGTCGTCGCCGAGAGCGCGTGGCGTTTCTACCGGATGAACCGCGAGATGAAAGAGGAGAATCGCGTGCCGGCGGTCCTCGTCGGCTCGGGGCCTGCAGTGATGGAGCTGTATGACGAGATCACGAAGAACGATCGGTACCTCATCCGTTTCGTGAAGCGCCTGGAGGCGGCCGACTTCTCGCGCCTGCAGATGGGGGATGCGCGCGCGCTCGTCGTGGACGCGCAAGTGGCCGCAGGGAACCTGAAGCTCGTGAACGAGCTGGTCATGGCGGGCGTCGCGATAAAGGACTTCGCGTCGCTCTACGAAGAGGTGTTCGACCGCGTCCCGATCGACCACTTGGACGCGCCGCAGCTGCTCCGCGCGTTGTCGAGGCGGCACCGGCTGTACGACGGCGTGAAGCGGGTGTTCGACCTGCTGTTCGCGCTCGTCGGCATCGCGCTCGCGTCCCCGTTCGTCGCGCTCGCGGCGCTCGCGCTTGCGGCGCAGGGTTCCGAGCCATTCTTCATGAGCGAGCGCATCGGGAAAGACGGGCGGATAATCCGCATCGTCAAGCTGCGCACGATGCGCTTCAACGACAACGGCGATCCCGAGCTGCAGAAGAAAAACCGCGTGACCGCGCTCGGGAAGGTGCTCCGCAAGTCGCGTATCGACGAGCTGCCGCAGCTCTGGAACGTGCTCGTCGGCGAGCTGTCGTTCATCGGTCCGCGCCCCGAGCTGCCGAAGATAGCCGAGGTGTATGAGCGCGAGATACCCGCGTATTGGATGCGCCATTCCATAACGCCCGGGCTTTCCGGCTGGGCGCAGATCCTCGACTACGACGCGCCGCGCGGGGGAGCCGACGTCGCGCGCACGCGCCGCAAGCTCTCGTTCGATCTGTACTATCTCAAGCACCGGTCGTTCGGGCTCGACCTCGCCATCGCGGTGAAGACCATCCGCGCGCTCCTGTCTTTTTCGGGGACTTGACTTAATAATCAGATAGGGCATCATTCAGGCAGGGCAGAAAGGTCTTTGACTGGCGCACAAGAAGCACGCGCTAAATAAACAATGGGAAAGGAGGTATGCCATGAAATGCGTTCAACCGATAGATGCGCCCGTCCTACTGGCGTTTGACGTCAGCGAGCGGTTCGTACCAGGCGAGGGTATATGGCTCGTCAGTTCCAGGTTTTCGGAGCGGTTTTCTGGTGTCGTTGAGGCACCCATCGGCTGCCGTGAGTTGGCTATCCGCGAGTTGATCGGCCATTTGGACGATCAGACAATCGTGCGCCAATGCGGCGAGGAATTCGTCGAGACGCGTCTCGGCCATCTCCATTGGGCGTTGAGCCGTGTCGGTGCCGCGACCCGCGGGACCTGGCTATATGCGTATGCGCGAGATGTTGGCGGCAGATTGGCCCCGGTATGCGTACTCTGGCATCCGGAGCGCGGCGCATTCGTGGATTCTCCAGTTCGGATAATCCGGTACGCGAGAGCGCACGTCCTTGTTCATCGGTAGCGCTTCGCGGGCAATTTTGACCCCGCACTGTTCCGACAGTGCGGGGTTCTTTCTTTTGGTACAATCAGCGCATGATAATCGACGGGTGGAAGATGGCTGCGGAGGTGCTCGCACGCGCGAAAGCGCGCGCGGATGGGCTCTCGCGACGACCGAAGGTCGTAGCGATCGCGGCGAACGAGTCGCCAGCTACGCGGTCGTATCTGGCGATAAAAGAGAAGCGCGCGGCAGAGGCGGGGTGCGAGCTTGAAGTGCGGCGATTCGCAGAGGATGCAAGCACGGCGGCGCTCCGCGCCGCCGTGCTTTCTGCAGCGGAGACGGCCGATGCGGTCATCGTCCAGCTCCCGCTCCC
>JAKAMJ010000036.1 GCA_021812955.1 bacterium
GCGCGATAGACTTGGAGCGATTCCTGGCGGCGGTCTATCGCCGCTACGGCGAGCATTGCGTGTCGGTCGGCTTGGCGCTCGGCATCGGGAGCGACCTCTCGCTCATCGAGCCGCACATCCGGCAGATCTCCTACGTGCAGTTCATGGGCATCGCGACCATCGGCCGGCAGGGCCAGCGGTTCGACTCGCGAGTGTTCGAGAAGATCCGCGCTTTCCGCGCGCGTCATCCCGGCGTGGCGGTGCAGGTGGATGGCGGCGTGTCGCTCGAGAACGCGAAGAAGCTCATCGCGCTCGGCGTCTCCGGATTGGTCGTCGGCTCCGCGATACTTCGCGCACGCGACCCGGCTGCGGCTTTTGCGAAGCTCGACGCGCTTTGATGTATACTGACCGTATGGCAGTACCGACCGACGGAAAGCTGGCACTTCTCGAGAAGACCGCCGAGTCGGTGCGCGAGACGATCGTCCGCTCGCTCGTCGCGGCCGGCAGCGGGCACACGGCTGGCGCGCTCGGACTGGCAGACGTCTTCACTGCATTCTATTTCCATATCCTGACCCACGATCCAGGAGACCCCGAGTCGGAAGAGCGCGACCGGCTCGTGCTCTCGAACGGGCACGTCTGCCCGGCTTTGTACGCGACCATGGCGCACGCGGGCTATTTCCCGATCGACGAGTGCCTCACGCTGCGCAAGTTCGGATCTCGGCTGCAGGGGCACCCGGAGCGCGCGCTCCTGCCCGGCCTCGAGACGACGTCCGGCCCGCTCGGCGAGGGGCTCTCGCAGGCCGCGGGGATGGCGTATGCGTTCCGCATGGACGGCAGGAAGAACCGAGTGTACGCGCTCATGAGCGACGGCGAACAGGAGGAGGGCAGCACCTGGGAGGCGGCGATGTTCGCCGGGAAGAACCGGCTGTCAAACCTGATCGCGGTGATAGACCGCAACGGCATACAGATCGACGGCGTGACGGAAGACGTGATGCCGCTTGAGCCGCTCGCGGAGAAATATCGCGCGTTCAATTGGCTGGTGCTGGATGCCGACGGCAACGATATCGCCGCGTTCATCGCCGCAGTAGACGAGGCGAAGGCCGTGCAGGATAAGCCGACGCTCATCATCGCGCGCACGATACCGGGGAAGGGAGTGCCGGAGATAGAGTCGGATTATCGCTGGCACGGCGAGGTCCCCACGGTTGAAGAAGGCGAGCGATTTTTGCAGGAGTTGCGCACCGCTGCCGGGCAGGTGCCGCAGGGGCGCGCATGATCATGCAGGTTGCGTATCACACAAAAGCCTTTGCGTTCGTGCGCGAGCTGGATGATGCGCGGGGTGCTCGGGTGCGGCGGGTGATACGCCTCCTTGAGGAGCGTGGATACGCGCTCCGCATGCCATTCTCAAAATCGGTAGCGGCAGGCCTCTTTGAATTGCGGGTTGTCGGGGCATTGCAGGTCCGATTGCTGTTCTTTTTTCATAAAGACCAGGCGGTAATAGCGCATGCATTTTTTAAGAAGACCGAGGCACTGAGCCATAAAGATATAGAATATGCACAGAAGGTCCGCGGTACGTATATGGCGGATTCATAACATATACGTTATATTCTAGATATGGTACAGGTATCGAAAAAAGTAAGAAAACAAGAATGGGTAGCCCAAGAAGAGATGGACGAAATCCTGTTTAAAAAGCCCTCCTTCAAGGAGGCATATGATGCGCTGGAGCTGGAGTTCGCCATAATAAACACGATGCTCGATGCACGAGAGAAGAAGGGCCTTACGCAGGCGAAGCTTGCAAAGAAGATCGGCTTGCAGCAATCCGCCATCGCCCGTTTCGAGTCTGGGCGCTCCAACCCGACGCTTGCGTTTGTCCAGAAACTCACGGATGCGCTTGATCTGAGGCTCACCGTCGTCCCGCGCCATGCTAAACGCTGAAGCACATCTCTCCGCGAAGGTGTTCGCGGATGATATCGAAAAAGCGCCGTCGCGCGACGGCTTCGGGAAGGGCGCGGTGGAGGCAGGGAAAGCGGATGAGAACGTGGTCGTGCTCTGTGCCGACCTGGCCGAGAGCACGCGCGCCGGATGGTTCCAAAAGGAGTTTCCGGAACGCTACGTAGAGCTGGGAGTGGCGGAGCAGAACATGGCCACGGTCGCGTCGGGCATGGCGTCCGCTGGGAAGGTGCCGTTCATCGCGAGCTATGCGGTCTTCAATCCGGGGCGCAATTACGAGCAGATACGCACTTCCATCGCGCTTAATGACGTGCCGGTGAAGATCTGCGGCATGCACGCGGGCGTGAACGTCGGGCCGGACGGCGCGACGCATCAGATGCTCGAAGATATCGGCATGATGCGGATGCTGCCGAACATGACTGTGATTGCTCCGGCAGACGCAGAGGAAGCGCGCAAGGCGGTCATCGCTGCTGCGCAGACCGGCCGGCCGGCGTATCTGCGCTTCGGCCGCTCCGCGACGCCGGTGTTCACGACGGCGGAGACTCCGTTCCGGATAGGCAAGGCGCTCACGCTCTTCGAGTCCGATGATCCGCAGGTCGCGATACTTTCGACCGGCTCGCTGAGCTATGACGCGCTCTTGGCCGGTCGCGCGCTCGACGCGCAAGGCATCGGCGTCATCGTCTTGCATGTCGCGACGGTGAAGCCGCTCGATGTCGAGGCGATATCGGCGGCGGCGAGGAGCGCGGGCCGCGTCGTCACAGTGGAGGAGCACCAGTCGGCAGGGGGCTTCGGGAGCGCTGTCGTTGAGCTGCTCGCGCGGTATCATCCGGTGCCGATGCGCTTCATCGGCGTGGAAGACGCGTTCGGCCAGTCCGGAGAGCCGGGAGAATTGCTGGCGCACTACGGGCTCGACGCTGCGCACATAGAAGAAGCGGCGCGCGCGCTCATCGGGCGCGCCTAAGCGGCATGACGGAGAAGATAAACACGTATTTCGCGGTGCTCCTCATCACGATAGCCGGAGCCGGCGCGTCCCTGCTCATCATCCACGTCGCGAACGCGGATCTGTCCATGTATGCGGTGAACGAGGGCGGGGCGAACGTCTATATCGGCCCGACCCGGTAGCTCGCCGGCGCTTCGGAGAGCAGCTTCTCGAGCGCATCGCGTGAGAGCAGGCCTTTCTGCGCGCCGATCTCCTGGACGACGGACATGGCGTTCACCGGGCCCCAGGCGAGCGCTTCGCGAAGCGGCAATCCGAGCGCGAGCGCCGCGACGATGGTGGACGTGGTTGCGTCGCCCGCGCCGGTGCGGTCCACCGGCGGTTTCGTGTCCGGATACATCGGAACGCGGAGCATCTCGGAGCCGTCATACGCGTAGCCGCCGTTCGGGCCGTCGGTGATAAGCACTGTCTTCGGTCCGAGTGCGCGCATCTTCTCGAGGAGCGTCTTTACGTCGGCAGCATCGATGCCGAGTATCCGCTCGGCTTCTTCCTTGTTGCAGGCGACAAGCTCTGAGGCGGCGTACAGGCGCGCGAGCTTGTCGGCGCCCATCGCGATCTCGAACGTGCTCGGCTGGAAGGCGAGCTTGGTTCCCGGGTGGGCCTCGACCCAGGACGCGACTTCGGTATGGAATGCCTCAGAACGCCCGGCGGACGAAAGATAAAACCATTTCGGTACAGCGAGATCGCCAGGCATCGCATACGGGTAATCTTCGTGTTTGACCAGGATGGTGCGTTCGGCGTCGAACAAGAGCACGTAGTCGTGATTCGTGCCGAGGCGTTCGTGCGTGCGTATATAGCGCGGGTCCACGCGCTCTTTCTCGAAAGTGTCTATTATTTCCTTTCCGTAACGGTCGTCGCCGACGTTGCTCACGAAGCCGGTCGAGAGGCCGAGGCGCGCAGCGGAGACGGCTGCATTGGCGGCGTTGCCTACTGCCGGCACGAGCACCGAGAAGTCGTAGGGGATCTTATCGCCCCAACGCATCGAGATGACGTCTCCGATGCCGTCTGGAGCAGGGTGTACTTCGGCGTCTCGCAGCTTGATAAACTCGTCCACGGTCGTGTCGCCAATCGCAATGAAGTCCATATGCGGGGATTCTAGCATGGTACGATATGCAGATGCACGACCTCGCGTCAGTAGCCGAATCATTCTTCGCTCCCGGCAAAGGGATACTTGCCGCGGACGAGAGCGTGCATACGGCCGTCGAGCGTCTTTCCGTGCGCGGCATCGCGACGAGCGCGGAGATGCGGCGGCAGTATCGCGACCTGTTCTTCGGCGCGGAGGGGATAGAGCGCTACCTGTCTGGCGTCATCCTATTTTCGGATTCGTTGCAAGATAAGGGCGATGACGGGAAGCTGTTCCCTGATTCGCTCGCGGCGCGCGGCATCTTGCCTGGTGTGAAAGTGGACCTCGGCACCGAGCCGATAAGCGCGAGCTCGACGGAGCTCATAACGCAAGGGCTGCTCGATCTGCCCGAGCGGCTCGCGGAGTACAAGAAGCAAGGCTCCGTGTTCACCAAATGGCGCGCGGTCATACGCATCGATGGCGACCTGCTACCGACCGCCGGAGCGATACACGAGAACGTGAAGCGTCTCGCTATCTATGCGAAAGAGGCGCAGAACGCCGGCATGGTCCCGATACTCGAGCCGGAGGTGCTGTACGAAGGCCGCCACAGCCGGCAGCGCGCGCGGCGCGTCATGGCGGACGCGCTCAGCACGCTGTTCGCCGTACTAGACGAACATGCGGTCGACCTGACGGGCGTTCTGCTCAAGACCGCGATGGCGCTGTCCGGTCACGAGAGCGGCAAAGCAGACACGCCGGATGAAGTCGCCGAAGACACGGTCGCAGTGCTTCTCGAAAACGTGCCGGCACAAGTCGCCGGAGTCGTGTTCCTCTCGGGCGGGCAGACGCCGGACCAGGCGACGTGCCATCTGGAGGCCATAGTCAGGCGCGCCCGCTCCGCGGGCGCGCCCTGGCCGCTCACCTTTTCTTACGCGCGCGCGCTCCAGGATGAAGCGCTCGATATCTGGAAAGGGAAGCCGGAAAACGTCCCCGCTGCGCGCGAAGCGTTCCTCCGCCGCCTCGCCCTCGTCTCCGCCGCGCTCAAGTAAGATATTTCCAGCAATAATGGAATCCAGCATGAAAAATGGAAATACTAAAGGAAAGATATTCATATTCGTCGGATTCTTATTGCTCGCAGCGGCATTCGTGTTCATCGCCTCTCGACGAACCTATGAGATCAAGGGAGATATGGTGTTCGTAAAAACGCCGCAGGCGATAACCACATTGCAGAAAACGGGAGATTTTACGCAAGAAGCGTATCTGTTGGTCGGTGAAGGCCTGAACAGTAATGATTATTACGTCGCGGAGATTCCGGTCATCCCGAAAGGTGAAGTCGACGCTCTCAATCGAGAGTTCGGTGATTTCAGGAAATGCGCGAATGCCGGAGCGAGCGCAGGGAAGGAAAACGTCATCGGGTTGCGGATGATCGGAATCAATGACGAGATAGACGGCAAGATACTCGAGGTATTCGAACGATCGCAAAAGATGGACGGCGAATACCTGATCCGTGTCGATGGGGCGCCCCTCCAGATTATCGACCACCAGATCAGAAGCAACAGGGCGCGCAATCTTGTAAACAATCCGCACGAGGACCTGCTCGTCCGTGATGTCGAGATGATCAAGGTTTCGCTGTGATGGAGGAATCGTAGCAGGAGCGCAAAAGACGGCTGACTCGTACATGCCATGCATAAGTTCAGAAACATTTGAGACTCCGCCTTAAGCGCGGAGCATGGCATATTTCAACAGATTCAGGAACACCAAGGGCTGGTTGTACATGTGGGAGCGCACGATACGCTTCCGGCATATGAGAAAAGAACCGGAGGTGAAGAGAAGGGCGAAAGCCCTCGACCTGTGGCGAGACCACGGTATCGAGGCGGCCATACAGGCCTTCGAGGTGTCCCGGCCCACACTGTATCGCTGGCGCAAGGAGCTCCGAGACCATGACGGCCACCTGGACGCCCTCGACCCCAAGAGCACGGCGCCGAAGCACGTCCGGCAGCGGCAATACCCGGACGGTCTCCTGGAGCGGATCGTCACCCTGCGCACGGAGCACCCCGGCCTCGGCAAGAAGAAGCTTGTGGTGCTCCTCGCTCCGGCATACGCGGTATCCGAATCATACGTCGGCCGGTGCCTCAGCGACCTCAAGGAGCGCAACCTCCTCCCGAGCGGGAAGAAGCTCTCGTTCCGGGCACCGAAGGGCACTCACACCGAGAAGCCGCAGAAACGCAGGAAGAAACGCCGACGGAAGGTGAAGCAGGGCATGGAGCTCGACACGGTCGTCCGCTTCGTGGACGGTACCAAGCGGTATATCCTGACCGCCATCGACGTGGATCGGAAGTTCGCTTTCGCCCGGGCGTATACGAGCCACTCTTCAGTCGCTGCCGCCGATTTCTTAAGGAAGCTCCTCATCGTGTGCCCGTTCGCGATCGAGGAGCTCCAGACCGACAACGGGAGCGAGTTCGCCCGGTATTTCGAGCAGGCCTGTATCACCCTCGGCATCACCCACTTCCACACGTATCCGAGAACACCCAAGATGAACGCCACGATCGAGCGCTTCAACCGCACGCTCTCCGAGGACTTCGTCCGGTATCACCGGACCGTCCTCGCCCACGACCTCTACCGTTTCAACCGGCTGCTCGTGGACTGGCTGCTCTGGTATGACCTTGAACGCCCGCATGAATCGCTCGGCATGGTCTCCCCGATGCGGTATATTGTATCGACGTTATCAGCGGAGGAGTCTCAAAGGTGGTGGACTTGTACAGGTGCTTGCGCGAA
>JAKAMJ010000001.1 GCA_021812955.1 bacterium
CGCGCGTACACCATGCTAGCTTGCGGCGTCCCGGCGAAGCCAGGGATAGTGAACGATGTCGGCCCGACGTTGTACGAATCGCCCGGCTTATCGGCGTATGCCGTCACCGAGACGTTGCCCGGCTTCGACGCAGTACCAGCAGGGACGGTTATCGGCGCATGGATACGGAACACGAGACCGGCGGTCGTGGCGAAGCGCGTATTCGCGACGAGCCTCTGCGCTTTCGGCTGGGCGTTGTAGACGGTTATCATGCCCGATGCGTTCGTCTCGACGGTTTTCGTGCCTCCGCTTTGCACGCTTTGCGTCGCTATCTTTTGCGAAGTCAGGATCTCATACGGAAGGTCTCCGGAGCTTTTCGTGGCGGTGAACGACCCCTGGACCGCCGCGGAAACGGTCGTCGGCGTCACCTCGACCTTTGCACTGGAAAAATAATACAACGCCCCGAAAGACGCGGCGATGACGAGCAAGACCGCGACGAGCGTCTTGAACGGGAACCGTGCGCGCGGTGCAGAAATGCGCAAGGGCGCTTTCGCGTTCGTTTCGTTTGTAAGAGTTCCCGTCGCATCCTTCCGCCGGGAAGGCGGGATTATATCGTTGATAGTACGCATGAGCACAGTATAACACCCCTGGCCGCGCTACCGGAGCGCGGCTGTGCACATTACTCGACGGGTCCTTTCGCCTGGTAATACAGCGCCATGTATAAGAGGTTCGTATCGAGCGGTTCGGCAGACAGATAACGGATCATCCCGAGCAGATGCTTCTGCATCACCGCGACCGTCTTTGGCGGGTTCTCGGAAAGCCAGAGCGACTCAAGCTTCGCGGCTGCGAGCGCCTGCCGGATGCGCTCACTGTCTGATTTGCGCGCAAGCAGGAATATGGTGCGCGGAAGCGGATACTGCTCGGCTATCACGGCGAGCTGGCCTTTGACTGTCGCCGCCCATCCGGCTTCGCCTACGGGAATCGTCGTCTGCGTCAAGGATACGAGGGTCCCGTTCCGCACGAGCGCGGCCGCCGTGCGCGGGCGACCAGCAGCGTCGAGTATTACTGCGTCACGTTCGTGCGGGAAGACGTTGCGTATGGTCTGATACCGGAGCGAGCTGCCAGAGACGGGGGAGATGCGCCTCGTGTGGAAGATTCCGGCGAGCGCAGCGGTGATGTCTTGCGCGACGCGCCGCTCGATGATAGACGCCAGGACGGTGACCGAAGCGCGATGCGCCTTCTTACCGTACGGTCTGCTCGTCTCGTAACCGTTCAGGGTCGTGCCAATGACGCTCTCGTCCGCTACTATCTTCCCGGGCAATCCTTTTGAGATCTGCCCGAGCCGCTCCGCCACTAGGCCGTGCGTGAACTCGAACGTACTTCCGGAACGCTCGAACTCTTCGACTCGTACCGCCGTCTCTTGCCAGGGCGTCTCGATAGACACGATAACGCGCGCGACGCTGCCGCTCCCGGCAGCGCGCGCGAGCGCCGGCGCCCCTTCGCGGATCATGTCAGCGCCGAGAGCCTTGAGCGCTCGCAGCATCGCGCTCTCGAGCGTCTCGCCAGCATGCGCCTCGATCGGCGTGCGGCGCGCATATACGACCGTCGGCAGCTCCCCCGATTCGTAACGCGCGTACGCGCCCGCAACGCTGTCGGCACCGATATCGACCAGCGCAACCGACTCCGCAGCAGAGCTTTTCTTTGTCAGGACATTCTCAAAGAAACCCATCCCTTTATTCTAACACCGCCTTGATGCGACGGATGCCAGCGGAAGATGCTTCTTCTTTTTTAATCTTGAAACGGCCGAGCTCGGAGGTGCTTGAGGCGTGCGGCCCGCCGCAGAATTCTATCGAGAATGCCTCGGTGAACTTCGGGTCGGACTCGGTCGCACTCGCGGGGCCGATCGAGTAGACAGTAACCTGCTCCGGATAATTCGCGCCGAACTCGTGCTCGGCATTCAGCTTCTCTGCCTCAGCTCTCGGCATGACAGTGCGAATGACGGGCAACGCCTCTGCTATCTTTTCATTTACGATTTTTTCTACCTCTGCTTTCTGTTCGTCAGTCATTTTTTGCCCGTAGTTGAAGTCGATGCGCAGGCGCTCGGCGGTAATGTTGGAACCGCGCTGGTGCACCTCCGGTCCCAAGACCTGCTGGAGCGCTTTCAAGAGCAGGTGGTGGGCGGTGTGGTAGCGAACCGTCTGCTCGCTCTGGTCGGCAAGACCGCCGGCGAATTTCTGCGCCGCGCCCGCGCGAGACTTAACCTGGTGTTCGTCCATGAGCTTCTGGACCGCTTCGGTGTCGACCGAGAGACCGCGTTCGCGGGCCATTTCCTCGGTCATCTCAAGCGGGAAGCCGTAGGTAGTGTACAGATCGAACACCGCTTCCGCCTCAATGTATGGTTTCGTAAACCCGACATGCTTTTCGAACTCGCGGAGACCGTTGGCGAGCGTCTTCCTAAACTGCGCTTCTTCTTTCTCAAGTTCTTCGCGGATGATAGCTGAGGCCGCTTGCACGAACGGATACTGTCCGACGTATGCTGCGCCGAAGCTCTCCGCAACCTCGGCGAGCACGGCCTCCTTGATACCGAGCTTGTCGGCCTCGCGGATAGAGCGTCGAATAAGGCGGCGCAGAATGTAGCCCTGCTCGCTATTGCCGGGCTTTATCCCGCTCGCGAGCATGAATGTCGCCGCGCGCATGTGATCCAAGATAATCCTAAACGACCGAGTTATAGGAATCTGATTCCTATATGTTTGGCTGGAGCGGGATTCGAGCACGGCGCGAGCGGCGTCGAAGATATCGGTGAGAAATACGTCAGGATTATCGCGTGTAGCGGCGGTGAGGCGCTCGAGCCCGCCACCGAAGTCTACGTTGCGCTTGGGCAATTCTTTGAACGAACCGTCTTCCTGCTTGATGAACTGCATGAAGACAGAATTGCCGATCTCGATGAAGCGGCCGCAATCGCAGTTGGGGTGGCACTCAGGGCCAAACGCTGGGTCGTGCGGCAGGCCGAAGTCATAGAAGACTTCAGAATCCGGCCCGCCGATCTCGCCTGCGGGCATTTTGCTCGGCACCCCTGCCCTGCTCCACCAGTTTTTCTTCGCACCATAGGCGAAGATTCGCCCGCCCTGCATGCCGACTTCGTTCCCCCGCTCTTCAGTACCGAGCTCGACGAATTTTGCTTCGATTCCCTTTTCGTTAAAAATCTTCTTCCATATTTCAACCGCTTCGGTGTCTGTCGTCATGCCGCTCTCAGCATCGCCGCCAAAGACCGTCACATAGAGCTTCTCCGGGTCGAGCCCGAGGCCTTCTTCTTTATTCGTCAGGAATTCAAAAATCCACGGGAGCTGTTCCTGCTTGAAATAGTCGCCGAGGCTCCAGTTGCCGAGCATTTCGAAAAATGTCGTGTGGCGATTGTCGCCGACCTCTTCGATGTCTTCGGCGCGGAAGCTCATCTGCGAGTTGGCGAGGCGCGCGCCCTCCGGGTGCTCTGCACCCATGAGGTAGGGCACGAGCGGCTGCATGCCGCTGCTCGTGAAGAGCGTGGTCGGATCATTTTCCGGAACGATAGGCGCACTCGGGATAATCGCGTGCCCGCGCTTCGCATAAAAATCGAGGAATCGCGTGCGTACGTCTGCTACCGTCATGCTCAGAAGATACCACGCCGCTGGGTATAAAAAAATGCCGAGGCTGTCGCCTCTCCGGCGCTAAGCCAATTCCGACATCGGCACAGACACGCCGCCGATCGAGACGGTATTGAAATTGCGTGCACCGACCTTTTCTCGGGCGCCGAGAATCTCCAGATTAAGCAGACGCCCTCGTCGGTCGATATCGAGAATCACCTCGGGCGCCACCTCTACGGTCTTCGCGACCGCTCCAGGGCGAATCGAGACATTGAGTGCGTCAACTTCTTTGTCGTAGGTGATTTTCATACTTGCACTATATCATAATGGCGCTTTCTTTACCCAATGCGCCGTGACCACGATGATTTCATCCGATTTGCGAACCAGCACCACCTTCAGGTATCGCGTGCCGAAACGACGATACCATTCTTCACGCGGATAATTCCCGGGGTTGCGTATGTCAGGAGATAACACGACCCTGCGGACTGATGCGATTGATATGTTGCGCTGACTCAACTTGAGTAACGAATGGTCGCTGAAATGTATTTCCACATGTTCAGTATAGCAGCCGTTATTTGACCAGCCGTTCGAGGGCGGCGAGATCGCGCTCGATGCCGGCTAGGCCTTCTTTGAAAAAGGCAGGCGAGCGCACGTCGAGCCCGCACGCAGAGAAGATGTCTTCGGGCGAGGCGCTGCCGCCGGCCGAAAGAAACGCGTCTACCCTCTCGACGAACGCCGGATCCTTCTTCACCCCCTCGTAGAGCGCGCGGGAGATGAGCTGGCCATAGGCGTAGGAGTAGACGTAGAAGAAGCGGCGGATGTGACTCCAGTAGACGAAGAAGTAGCCATCGTCTTCGGTGAGCTCGACGGTCGGGCCTAGGTAGCTCGCCATGTGCGTGTTCATGAGTTTCGCTATTTCTTCTTTGGGTACGAGTCCTTTCGCTCGCACGGCGGTGTGGAGCTCTCGCTCGAAATTGAAAAGCGCAATTTGGCGGAAGATGGTTGCCACGTCGTCTTGGAGCCGATCGTGAAGCGCGATGCGACGCTCTTTCTCAGAGAGCGTCTTCGAGAGCGCGTCGAAGGCCACCTGCTCAAAGAAGGTGCTCGCGGTCTCTGCGACAGCGGTCGAGTAGTCCTGGTAGTGCAGCGGTTGCTGCTTGCTCCGCTCGGTGTGGATCGCGTGCCCCATCTCGTGCGCGAGCGTCATGAGCGAGTGAGCGTCGTCGACGTGATTGAGGAGTACCATCGTCGGCTGTCCCACCGAGCCGGAGCAAAACGCGCCACCGGTCTTCCCTTTCTTCGGGTAGACATCGGTCTGGCTGTTCTCGAGCAAGCGGTCGAATATCTCTGCATAGCGCGGATGGAGCCTCGCAAACGCTTCGCGCACGAGCTTGGCCGCGTCGTTGAAGGAAATTTTTTTCTTGAGCGTCCCTACCGGCGCGCCGCGGTCTGCGTAAGTGAGTTTCTTTTCGCCCATGAGCTCCGCCTTCGTCTTGAAAAATCGTTTGGAGAGATCGAAGCGGCTCGACACGGCATCGACGAGCGCGAGGACGCTCGCGCGCTCGTTCTCGTAGCCGAGGATGGTCGAATCGAAGGGTTCGGCGAATCCGCGAAGTTCGTCGGTAATCTTCTTGCGCGCGATAATCGCATTCAGCTCGCTCTCGGCCATCGGCGCGATGCCGCGGAGCGTGCGCATGAGCGCCTGGTGAAGCGCGCGTCGCTTGGCCTTAGGCAAGTTGCGTAGCATCTCGACCGCCTCTGGTACCGGGATGCGCTTCTTGCCGAACGGCACTTCGCTCGTGTTGACGATGTTGTCGACCGCCTGCACCCAGCGCCCGTGGGAGACGTCGCCCAGGAGCGAAAATATCTTCTCTTCCGGCTCGGAGAGGTCGTGCTTGGCGTTCTCGAAAAGCTTCTTGAGAAGATAGTGATAGGGCGCGAGCTCGGGCGCCGCGAGGAACTTCTTCTGCATCGCGTCCGGGACCTTCCCGAGCTCGAGCGAGAAGAACATGAGCAGGTTGGCGCGCTTGGCGTATCGCTCGTCGAGCGCATTCGCGAGCGCCTCGGCCTGCTTGTCGGCAGCGTTGAGCTCTTTGCGATAAGCGGCGTAGAGCATCGGAGCTGGCGAGCTCTCAAGCTCTAGCGCTTCGCTCGCCTTAAGCGCATCGGCGAGCGCCTTCGGGTCCTTTAGCCAGGATTTGTCCTTGCGATATTTCGCGGCAAAGGCCTCGACAGCCTTTTCGCCTTTCGCCATATCCGCCTCGATCCGCGGGTCGGTGAGAGATGTATAAAAAAGCTTCTTCAAGTCCCACTCCGTCTTATATTTCTGCGCCATATTGAGAGCAGTGTAGCAGTAAGCGAAGAGAGATACAAAAGTAGCCAGGTCTGACCTGGCCGCTTACGAGAGCTAGCTCCAGTCAATAGGAGTATGCCCATGGGTGATGAGGTAGGAATTCGCCTTGGAGAAGTGCTTGCAGCCGAAGAAGCCCGCGTGCGCGGAGAGCGGCGAGGGGTGTGGCGCTTCGATGACGAGGTGTTTGGTGCGGTCGATGTGGGCGCCCTTCTGTTTTGCATAGTTGCCCCAGAGGATGAAAACGAGGTGCTCGCGCTCGTCTGCGAGCGCGCGGATGACGGCGTCGGTGAACTGCTCCCAGCCTTTCTTTTGGTGCGAGCCGGCTGCATGCGCACGAACGGTGAGGGTCGCGTTTAAGAGCAGCACCCCTTGCTCTGCCCACCGCGATAAATCGCCACTTCTTTCTGTATTGAAGTTCGACTTCAATACTGGCCCTAGATCGGTTGCGATCTCTTTGAAGATGTTCTGGAGCGAAGGCGGTACTGGCGTCTGCTCGCCGACGGCGAAGGCGAGGCCGTTCGCTTGCCCGTCGCCGTGATACGGGTCCTGTCCGAGTATCACGACCTTTACCTTGTCGAACGGGCACAGGTCAAACGCACGGAAAATGTTCTTCGGCGCAGGGTACACTGCGCCGTTCTGATATTCTTCTTTTACAAATCGCGCGAGCTCGGCGAAGTATTCCTGCTCAAACTCGCCTTTCAGTTTCTCTTTCCACGACGACTCAATTTTTACTTCCATTGTTTTTGCCTGCGCGGTGCAGCGCGAGAAGGGTCTTGCCCGCCGCTTCGCGGTAGGTGCAGTAGTCGCAAGGGCCGCCGCCGAACGCCGTGCCGACGGGCGGGATCTCGTCGGAGAGGAGCGTCTCTTTCAGGCGGAGGAGCGTCGGCTCGACCCAATCGTCTTTGCCGGCGTACGGGATGAGCACCACGTCGAACTCGAGCTTCGCATCGAAGGCCTCGGCGTCTGAATTGCCGTTGGCATACACGAAATACCCCGTCGGCGAGACGACGAAGCCGTTCTTGCGGAAGAGCCACTGATACACCTCCATCTGCCGCTTGTACGAGTCGTACAGGTCGTCCTCGCTCGATGGCCCCACCTTCTTGCTCGTGGCCTTGTAGTCGACGATGATGAGCTCGCCCGCAGGGTTCACCCACACGTCGTCGATGCCGCCGCGCAGCGTGATGTTCGTCGGCTCGTGGTGAAAACTTATACCGCGCTTGAGCGCGTCGCGCCATTCGTCGAGCTTCTCGTGCGCATATGGCACGGCGTCTATGCCGTATCTTTTCATAAGCTGGTGCGGCTCGCCTTTTGCGCGGAGCGCGTCGAACTCGCGCTTGAAGAGCTCGTCGACGGCATTGTTGAGCGTGAACGACGGCCCGCTCGGGCGCTTCACGCCGTAGCGCATGTCGAGATACGCGCAGCGCGGGCACTCGGAGAAGAGGTCTATCTTGGACCGGCTCACGCGATACGGCTCCGTCGAGGCCGGATCGAAGACGCCCCATTTCCCTTTCGCGAACGCCATGTCAGTCCGAAGTAGCGAACCGAGCGACGATCGGCGCGCCGGTAGCGAAATCGACATAGACACTGTCCGTCGAGAGGTCGAAGGCCCCGTCGCCGTCGTCGCGATACAGCTCGACCGCATAGGTGAACCCAGGCACGGTCGCGCGCAAGAGCGGGACCGTCACGCCGTTGCGCGGGCCGTTGACGCGCACAGCTCCGAGCACGTTCCCGAGCTCATCGCCGTTCATCTCGCGCACGGTTACCCACGCGCCAGGCGGCGGGACGGCAACCGAATCGACGACCACTTCGGAACCGGCGCGTTGGTCCGCGACCGAGACGGCGTCGCTGTGCGGCGCTGGCGCTTGTGGCGAGTGCCGCTC
Organism: bacterium; assembly: GCA_021812955.1. Lineage (GTDB taxonomy): Bacteria > Patescibacteriota > Minisyncoccia > Phycocordibacterales > Phycocordibacteraceae > C7867-001. Next base: position 7,833 of record JAKAMJ010000001.1, read on the forward strand.
GGTCTTCGCCCGGAACGGGAGCGGCGGATTGTCGCTGCCGAACCACCAAGCTCCGACCAGGAGCGCACCGAGCATGAACCCTGCCACGAACGAATGTGTCGAGAAGTGCTTCATGGCAGCGTCGGGGCCGATGCGTGCGCGCCGTTCAGGGAAAGCAGCCCCTCGGCTTCGGCCAGTATCTCGCCGACGCGCGCGGGCGGGAGCTTCAGGACGTCGAGCCGGCGGCGTTCGCGGAACAATTCGTCGACCGCGATGCTCCCGCTGTCGATGAGCAGGCGCTTCTCAGAGCGCGAGAGCCGCGTAAGCGTGGTGACCGGATACACTTTCGCACGGCTCATGCGTATGAAAAGAGAATCGTGCGCGGGATACCCCCACCCGAGCAGGTCTACGCCCGAGCATTCGGCATACGCTACCGCCTCAGAGGTGAACTTCGTGTTGGTTATCAGTATGCCGCGATCAATCTCGCGCTCCGGCTTCGCCCTCGCGCGAGAGAATATGTCGTCGAAGCGGCTCTTCACGTAAAGAGCGACTTTCAGGTCGGTCTTGTAGTTCGGATCATTGTGGTACTTCAGCTCGGCCGCGAGCCGCACATCCTGCCCCGGGTGGGACGCGTACAGGTCCACCTCGTGAGGGACGCAGTGGCCTTGGATGATCTTGCGTGTCTCGACCCGCCACCCCTCGGCACGATACAGATGCGATACGAAATCTTCGAACGGGTGGCCTGTCGGCCCGAGCTCGAGCAGCGCGCGCCGGAGCGCGTAGCGAGCGGCGACCGGCCTGGATTCTCGGCGCATGAGCGTAAATGCGCGCGTATGCACTTCTTTGGACGTCATGCCTGGGACGACTGCCTCCGTGACGACTTTCGTGATGCGTTCGGCGGTATGCTCGCCGGCCCCGGCCCGCTTGAGCGAAGCTGTAAGGCGGGCGGGGTCGAACGGCTGTCTCGTCCCGTCTGCCTTTATGATGATCGGCAGCGCTGTCATAAGCCGGTAGTGCTTGCCGTGCGGCCGTTTACCGTTACCGACGAAACGCGCACGCTTGCCGGCGCGGAGACCTTCACGGCAAACGCCGCGTGCGAGGGAACCTGCAAGCACACGCCTTCCGTGGTCGGAACGACGAGGGCGACGCGAATGGTTTCCGTGCTCGACGCGGTCCCGGCAGTGTCCGCGCTCGCGGAGACCGTCGCGCACGCGTCGGGAACGTCGAGAGTGCCCGAGATGGAGTGGACGCCTTTCCGATACGCATCACGGAGCGCGACGACCGGTGCCGGCTCGGCCGGTTTGGGCACTTCGGTGCGGACGACTTCGCGCGCGTGCGGCGTTATGAACAGGAATCCAGCGAGCACGACGCATGCGATGATGACGGATGCAGCCCGGAAACGCGTTCGCCTGGTCATTCCCTAATGATACCACCCCCCACCATGCTATCGCCACGATAAAAGACGATGGACTGCCCAGGAGCGACGGCGTCTGAGACGGGCTCCTCCGGCACGAATCGGTCGCCGCTCACACGCCCGGGGACGCGCGCGCCGCGGTAACGGTACTGCGCAGACGTCGCCTGCGACGGGTCGGCAAACCAATTCGCGTTCTCGAAGCTGATACCCCGTACGTCATGCTCGCCCTGTTCCCGGGCGACCCGCACCTCTTTCTTTCCGACGTCTTTCCCCACCACGTACCACGGCCCATCGGGCAGCGGCACCCGCTGCCCGATGGTGTACAGGACCGCAGGATTGTCCGTGCCCAGCTCCTGCCGCAAGAAATCATCCACCGACACGTTGCCGAGGAAGCACACGCCCTGGCTGTCCCGCTTATCGGCCACGGGCAAGCCGAACGCGCGCGCGAGCCGGCGCACCTCCCGTTTGTCCATGTGCCCCACCGGAAAGAGCGTGGCTTGCAACACCTCCTTCGGCACGGCCCACAGGAAATAGCGCTGGTCCTTCTCGCCGCTCTCGTAGTGCCCGGTCGCGATCGCGTCCGCGCCGGCCGCTCTCGCGTAGCGGTAGAACGCGCCGAACTTCACGTCCTTGTTGCACATCACGTCCGGGTTCGGCGTGCGGCCGGCGCGATACTCGGCGAGTAGATAATCGATGACTCCTTCCTTATATTCCGCGCTCGCGTCGAGCGTGCGAAACGGGATGCGCAGATGCGCCGCGACGCGCATCGCGTCGCGGCGATCGGCCGCCCAGGTGCACGGCATCCCGCTCGGGTACCAGCCCTTGATGAACACGCCAGTCACCCGCGCCCCCGCACGCTGCAAGAGCGCGGCAGACACGGCAGAATCGACGCCGCCGGACAGCCCCACGAACACGCTCTTTCCTTTCAGCTCCATCCCCCCAGCTTACACGATTTTCTTCCGGCGCGAGGCCGGTGAGAGGTCCAGGCTCTCTCGCGTCTACTGCAAATATCTCCGCAGGTTGGCCTGATGGCCGGCATACGTGGAAGCGTAGTGCATGAGGCCATCCCGGCCGGTGAGGTAATACAGGAACGGCGTGCTCGCCGGATGCACGGCCGCGTCGAGCGAATCGAGCCCGGGCTCGTTTATCGGCTCGGCCGGGAGCCCGGCGTGCGCGTACGTCTCCGGCGCGGCGTCTGCCTGGAGCCGCATGCCCTTTGCGATCCGATTCCATAAGATGCCGGATACCATACGGCGGTCGGCGGGAGCCTTCGCTTCGCCTTCTATTATCGACGCCATGATGACGACGTCGCGGAGCGAATGGCCGGATGCGCGTACGTCCGACAGCAGCGGCGCTACGCGAGTATCGAAATCCGCCCGCATCCGGCTGACGATCTCAGACGACGTGTCGCCAGCCTGGAAGAAATATGTATCCGGGAACAGGTACCCCTCCTGCCCTTTCGCCGCGGCCAGGAAATCCTGCTCGGTCACCCACGGCAACGAGCGCGCCACGAGCGCAGCCATCTCCGGCAGCGTCGTGCCTTCGACGAACGTGACGCGCACCTGCGGCGGCGGAACCGGCCGTACGATGATGCTCCGTATGAAATGACGTGATGGCGGATACGCGGCCGCCACCACTGCCATCACGACGACCGTTGCGCCTATCATCGCGATCCATCGCGCATGCCTACGAAACGCGTTCATGTCGTCAGACCGGCAGGTTCGCCGGCGCTTCGCCGGTCACGGATTGTATCCGTTCGAGGCTCGGAGCCGGGACGGCGCTCGACGGGATATGGAAGATCGTGGCCAGCTCCTCCGTACTCATCACTATCGTGTCCTTGCTCGAGTCTGAAGGCTCATGGAAGAATTGGCGGCGGCGGAATGAGTTGACGAGCTGTCTGCGATGCGCGTCTTTCAGCTTTCCCACTCCGAATTCCCATGGGTAGTCTTCAAAACCGGTCATCCACCCTGCCGGCTTGAACCCGTTCCAGCCGTCATCGGCGGAGAATTGCTTGAAGAGGCCGGTCACGCCCGCGATGGTCGTCGAATCGAACGCTGCGGGCGTCGCCAGGTAGACGGCGCGTATGCCGACATCGAACCCGAATTTCGACACGTTCCGCTCTATCGCCGCGATCTTTTCCATCTGGCCCTTCGTCGGATTAGGGAATCCGGGGACCTCCTTGCCGGTCACTGGATCCTTGTAAGGCTCGCGCGTCGCCTTACGGATATTGTCGACAAGCTCTTTCGCTTCGTCCTTCCATGTGTACGGCTTCCCGGCAGGATTGAGCTTGTCGTATTTCTCGCCCTTGTGCGTACGGATGACGAATTGCAGCCAGAGCTGCTCTCCCTTCCTCATCGATCCCATGAACTCGACCAGGTTCGCGAGCGGATCGACTTGCTCTTCTTCTTTCTGCACCTTGTCAAGCCCGTATTCTACATACGTCTTTATCGGTAACGGGTCTTTCTCGGTATGCACGAAATCGCATCCCCAGATCTCCCACTCTTCCGGCTTCGCCGTGATGATCCGCGTATAGTCTTCCGCCTCTACGACCTGCGCCCCGGGATACTGCGCATATATCTGCGCTTCGATGATCCGGCGGAACCCGATGCGCGTCCAGATGAAGAAGTGCACCCGCCCCTCTATGGATACGATCTCAAGCGACCACCACGGCCGCACGGCTCCTTTGAAATATTTCTTATACCAGTTCGACTCGCCTGGGCCCAGGTGGATGCCGGAGAGGAACGCTTCCATAGCGAGCGGCGTCTTTACGACAGTGCGCGGCGGGCGTATCTCAAGCAGCACCGTCTTCTGATTCGCGATGAATTCGGAACGCTTAAGGATGACCCAGAGCGTCCACGCGCCGTCTACGAGCAGGAACGGCAGCCACGCCGGCGCAAGGAAGAACGCCATCGAAGACGCGAGGTACACGGCGCGCGGCATCACGATGAACGAGAACGCCAGGATCACGAGCCCGAGGATGAATATCGGGCGATGCTTCGGCCGCACGCCGGTCTGCTCTTTCGTCTTCTTCGTCTGTGCGCGCAACTGATCGAGGAATGGAAGCATACGATGCTGGAAGTATAGCAACAAAAACAGCCGCGCCCGCTTCTGAGCGGGCGCGGCTGTTCATAGGGACCGTCACGCTGCCGAATACCGGCCGTCCTTGAGTCGTTTGAAATAACGGGAGTCGTTCAGGTTCACCAGGATGGTGTTGTCCTTCACGAAACGCGCCTTCTTCACGTGCTTGATTATCTCGTCTTTCTTCATCGGGCCGTTCTCATCGAGCGTCTTGCGTATGACGTCGCGCACGACGCCGGGCGAATAGCCCCACTCCGTAAGCGCGTACAGGCCGCGGCCCACTAGCACGAAACGCGGATCCTTGATGAGCTCGTTATGCGTCGTGGCGACGTGCGCCCGTTTCGAGAAAAGCTCGCCGATCGTCTTCGCCACGGCGGAGAAGTGCATCGGCTCGCCATGGCGCTTGATGGCGAGGTATGCGTAATCGCGAATGCCCTTCACGCGGATCGCCGGCGCCGAAGCGCGGCCCCACTGCTCAAGCGGGTTACTGCCGATATTCTTGGAAAGGGACAGCCAGCGCTTCAGCACCTCTTCGTTCTTGTATGCGTCGTTCACGCCCTTGAGCTCGTCGAGGAACCGGTCGAGCAGCTCGGCTTCCGTCACTACATCATCGTCGGGGAGCGCGGAGTACAGGCGCGACAGCGCCTCGTGGACGTTCTTGGCGGTGGAAGCGTCCACATGCCACCGCGACAGGAACTCGCTCGTCTCCCGCTCGCGGAAGAACGTCGCGTCGAGCATGAGCAGGAACCGGAACCGGTTGCGGCTCTTCTCGTCTTTGCCGAGCGCGGAAAGGAGCTCGGCCTCTGGCACGATGACTCCGAGCGACGCGACATATCGCGCGATCTCCTCGAACGCTTCCTTGGCTTCTTTGAACGCTTGGCTCGCGCGGATAGCGTCGAGCCCTGCAGCCTCTATCTGGCGGACGCGCTCGCGCGTGATGCTCGAGAGGTCGCCGATCGCTTCGAGCGTCTCGCGCTCCGGATTCGCTCCGAGCCCGAACCGGCGTACGAGCACCTCGCGCGGCCTCTCGGGGGCAGCGGCCAGCAGCCTCTTCACGAGCGTCGCACTATCAAAAGAAAACGCGGCGCGCGTAATGGCCTTTGTCGTGCTCCGCTTCTTTGCCGCTTTTGTCATGTGTTCTAATTTATACCGGACACCATTAAATAAGTCAATCGCACCGGGTTACACCACGAGATTTATGATTTTCCCAGGCACGTAGACGACGCGCTTCGGCTCAGCGTCCCCGAGCGCCGTAGCTACCGTATCAATTTTTCGCGCGGCTGCAAGCGCGTCCGCTTCCGACGCATCCGCGGCGAGCACTGCTTCCCCGCGGCGTTTGCCGTTCACCTGCACGACGACCGCGGCCTCGCTCGCGGCGAGCAGCGCCGGCTCGTATGCCGGCCATGAGGCTTGGTGGATAGATCCGTCCTCGCCGAGGCGCTCCCAGAGCTCATCAGTCATATGCGGCGCGAACGGCGCAAGCACTTTCAAGAATGAACGCCATTGCTCCTTCCCTATCTCCCCCTCCTTCTCCGCGGCGTTGACGAAGACCATCATCTGGCTCACGGCCGTGTTGAACTTGAACGCCTCGATATCCTCCCCGACCTTCTTAATGGTTTCGTGCAGGGCCTTGTCGAGCCGCGCGCGCGACTCATCAGCGACCTTTTCTTGCAGGCGCCACACGCGCTCGATGAAGCGCGCCGTGCCAGCGATCGAGCTCGTCGACCAGGCTGTCGCGTTCTCGAACGGACCCATGAACATCTCGTAGAGGCGGAAAGCGTCCGCGCCGTATTCCGCGACCACGTCGTCCGGATTGATGACGTTGCCGAAACGCTTGCTCATCTTGCGCCCGTCCTCTGCGAGGATGAGGCCTACCGAGGCGAGCCGGGCGAATGGCTCGAGCGTGCTCACGACGCTGATATCGTAGAGGAACTTGTGCCAGAAACGCGCGTATATCAGGTGGCGCGTCGCGTGCTCGGCGCCGCCGACATACATATCGACCGGTGCCCAATATTTCTCTGCTTTGGTCGAGACGAGCGCGCCGTCATTTCCCGGGTCCATGAAGCGCAAGTAGTACCACGAAGATCCCGCCCACTGCGGCATGGTGTTCGTCTCGCGTTTGCCGGGGCCTTTGCACTTCGGGCAGGTGGTATTGACCCAGGAATCGATGGCGGCGAGTGGCGACTCGCCCGTGCCGGTCGGCTCGTACGATTCGACCTCCGGCAGCGTAACTGGCAAATCCTCGTATGGCACAGGTACCGTACCGCACTTCTCGCAATGAATAACCGGGATCGGCTCGCCCCAATAACGCTGGCGCGAGAACACCCAGTCGCGCAGCTTGTAGCGCACCGCCTTCTTGCCGCCCGCATACGCAACGATATCCCCCATCACCTCGCGATTCCCCTTCCCGCTAAACTCGCTCGAGTCCACGAGCACTCCGTCGCCGGTAAACGGCAAATTACCACCTTCAATCACGCGCGATATCGACAACCCGAATTTCTTAGCAAAAGCGTAGTCGCGCTCGTCGTGAGCCGGGACAGCCATCACAGCGCCGGTGCCATAGCTTCCAAGCACGTAGTCGGCGACGAATACCGGAACCTCTTCTTTGGTTGCTGGGTTCACCGCCATCACTCCCTCGAGCTTGACGCCCGTCTTCTCCTTCCCTTCTGCACCACGCTCGATCTCGGTCTTGCCGGCGGCAGTCACGGCGTACGCGTGCACCTCCTTGAAATTTTTTATAGGAATCAGATTCCTATATGCCGATTGGAGCAACGGGTGCTCGGGCGCGAGGACCACGTAGGTTACGCCGAAGAGCGTATCGGGGCGGGTAGTGAACACGGCAATCTTTTCGTCAGTACCAGTGATAGCAAAATCGAGCTCGGCACCCTCGGAACGCCCGATCCAGTTGCGCTGCGCTTCTTTGATGTGCTCGGGCCAATTCAATGTATCAAGGTCGACGAGAAGCCGGTCGGCGTACTCGGTGATCTTCAAGACCCACTGCGGGAGCCGTTTCTTCTCGACCGGAGTACCGCACCGCTCGCAAGCATTGCCGTCCAGGTCTTCATTAGCGAGACCGGTTTTGCAGGAAGGGCACCAGTTGATAGGTTCTTCAGACTCGAACGCAAGTCCCTGCTCGAGCAGCTTGAGGAATATCCACTGTGTCCAGTGGTAGTAGGCCGGGTCGGTCGTGTTTATCTCTCGCGACCAGTCATAGTCGAACCCGAGGCGCGCGAGCTGCGACTTGAAGGTCGCGATGTTCTTCTCGACGGCCGCGCGCGGGTGCGCCTTGTGCTTGAGCGCATAGTTCTCAGCCGGGAGGCCGAACGCGTCCCAGCCCATCGGGTGCAACACCTCGTGCCCCTGCATCCGCGCGTGACGGGAGAAGACGTCCGTCGCGATGTATCCCTTCGGATGCCCGACATGGAGCCCTTCGCCCGAGGGGTACGGGAACATATCGAGGACGTACTTCTTCGGCTTGCCCTCAACCTCTTGCGAGCGATACGTCTCGTCGCGCATCCAACGCTCTTGCCATTTCTTTTCTACCTCCTTGTGCGGGAACGCTTCCTTCGCCATATCCCTCTAGTCGCGGAAGCGGCGGACGCCCACGTAGATGAGCGCGATAAGCGCGATGGCGGAGATGCCGAGGCGCAGCCATTCTCCCGCGTCGCCCCAATACTGCATCGCCCCGACGATGAGCGCGAGCACGCCGCCGTAAGAGAGGCCGGAGGAAACGATCGACGAACCGATCGGCACGACGCCAACGACGAGCGCGATGATGCCGAGCACGGTCATGAGGATGAACGCGTAGAGATGCTGCTCTGAGAGCGCTTGCTCGTATTTGGGCTGGCATGTCGCTGCATAGTCGCAGTAGCCGGCGAGCGCCTTCGCAGGCGTCGTAGCGACCGGCTGCGGCGGGTACTCCGTCCAGACGCCGCCCTGCGCGTCGCACGCGGCGGCATCTTGCGCCTGGACGGCAGGCGTCGGGCAGTATGCCTGGTAATCCGGCGAAGGGAACGCGATCTGTTCGATCACGAAAAAGAAGACGTTTAAGATGACAACGATACCGATAAGGAGCGCCCAGCGGACGAACTTCGGGTGCTTTGGTGCGGTTGTTTCCATATCCTCGGATTATACCACAAAAGCAAAACCCCCGCGCAATACTGGGATGGGGTGCGCATGAGGCCGTATTGAAGTCGAACTTCACTTCAACTACAGATTACTTAAGAACGGCAAGAGAAGAGCGCAAAGCGCATGAAGTAGGGTTCGAGGTCAGCGAGGCGGCTGCCGTAGGCCTCGCCGCCCAAGATTGCATCTGCGACAGTCTCGCGCGCCCGGTCGAGCTCGAAGCGACGCGCGCGCCAGCGCGCATCTTCACGCGTGAGGTCGAGGAGCTCGAGCGCGCGGCCGGCAGCACCCCAGAAGAGCTTTTCGTCCTTGCCCTGCCATTTGTGCGCACGCCCGACTTCGCTCCCGACATTGCCGAGCTGGTCGGCAAGCGAGAGAGTGAACCAACGTTCTCTGGAAATAGTCGAGACGCGAGTTTTCTTTGACTATCTTCGTCTCCATTGTGGGCGCATTGTATCACGCGAGGCTAGCCGTGGAGGAAGACCATCACGTCGCCGTCCTGGACGACGTACTCCTTGCCCTCGACGCGCACGAGCCCCTTCTCGCGCGCGGCGGCGTAGGAGCCGAGCTCGAGCAGCGTGTCCCAGCCTATGACTTCGGCACGGATGAACTTGGAAAGGAAATCGTTGTGGATGGCCGAGCCGGCGACCGGCGCCGTGCTGCCTTTCCGTATCGTCCACGCGCGCGTCTCGTCTGCACCGGTCGTGAAGAACGAGATGAGCCCGAGCGTATCGTACGCGCCGCGGATAAGATCTGCCAGCCCGTCTTCCGGCACGCCGAACTCCTGGCGGAAACTGTCGCGGTCGTCGTCGGCGACGTCGTTCAGCTCGCGTTCCGTCGCCGCGTCCACGAACACATGCACGCCGCCGAGCGATTCGATAAGCTCATAGGCGCGCTGCGCCCGGCCGTCCGCGAGCTCGTCCAGATTGTGGCCGCCGCTCTTCTTGTTGAGCGCGTAGAGGATAGGCTTCATCGTGAGCAGGTTCAGCCCCGAGACGAGCCTGCGCTCATCTTCGGTGAGCCCGGCGTTTATAGCGAGCTTACCTGCCATGAACGCCTGCTCGAGCTTGGCGAGCGCCGCGTCTTCTTCGGCCGCGCCTTTCACGCCGCGCTTCAGGTCGTTTGCCACGCGGTCGCGCCGCTTCCTGACCTGCTCGGCGTCGGCGAGCGCGAGCTCCAGGTTTATGACCTCGATGTCCTTGTAAGGCTCCACGTCGCCGTCGACATGATGCACGTCCGCACCGTCGAAGAACCGCACGACCTGGAGTATCGCGTCCGTCTCGCGGATGTTCGCGAGGAATTGGTTGCCGAGCCCCTCGCCCGTGGCCGCACCCTTCACAAGCCCGGCGATGTCGACGAACTCGACGGCCGCCGGCACGGTCTTCTCGCTCTTTGAGAACTGCGTGAGCGCCGCGAGCCTCGCGTCGGGCACGCCGACCACTCCCACCGACGGGTCGATGGTACAGAAGGGGTAATTCTCTGCCGGCACCGCCGCCTTCGTGAGCGCATTAAAAAGCGTGGACTTCCCCACGTTCGGCAAGCCTACAATTCCGATTTTCAACATAAATCAGATAATTAACGTTATGTGGATAAGTTGTCTTTTACATAAAACCCTGCTATTCTGTCCATGTAGGAGCAATCCTACTAATCACGCGGTCCCGCCAAAAGCGGGATTTTCGCTTTCTATATATGTCTTTTTGCCTGTGTACAATTTTCCAAAATCAAGATATTTATCTTTAACCGCGTGCAGCTCAGCGGCAACCTTGTTTCGTACTCCGCACACTGCGACATTCTTGCCTCTCACTTTCAATCGCTCAAGCGGACTCACCAAATCGGAATCTCCAGAAAAAAGAATCACCGCTGACAACTTATCTGAGTCATCCAGCATATCCATCGCCATTTCGACATCGAAATTGCATTTTGGCTCTTCAATGATTACGCCCGACACTTCCAAGTGACTTATCAGCTCTTTTATTTTTTCTTTTGCCGACCCATCAAGTAGAGAGATAGTCCGCCTTTGAAAAAACATTCCTGTGTTTATGTCTTTTGTAATGAACTTCATAGACTTCGTCCGAAGAATCGCTCCTGTCTTCTTGATGCGATTATGAAATGCTTCGGAATTTTTCTTGTCCCGCTCATTCGACCCGTAATACACTTTTATCTCTTTTATGCTCGGGTAGCTGAATAGCTGCTTGATCAGATCTTCTATTCTGAATTTCCACCCAAGAGTATCTTGCCAGTGGAACATGTTAGTGAGGTCTAGGTACACGAAGATAGACGCCTCGTTCTCTATCCAATCAAGATAGTCCGGGCGCATAATCACTTTATTTAAGATGTTCTGCGGAATCTCCATGTTCTCAATGTACTATGCCTGCTCGCCCAAAGAAAGAGCCGGCATCTCGCGACGCTCGGCTCTTGAGTGGTTGGACACCTAGTGCCCAACCGTTAGCGGTTATGATTGCCCATGGTGCATACGGTCTTAACAACAAATCCAGCGAGGACGCAGACCAAGACAATCCCAAACGCGACCAACACACACTTCGCAAAGATTGTTACGACTTCGATCGTCCCGACCGGATTTGTGTGCATGCCATACCACATGAGTAAAACCACGCAAATGACCACCAACACATGCGAAATAAGACGCCCGAGACAAATCTCTCTGATCTTCATTGTTTTTCTCCATTTTTGTTGTGATTATCAACAATCCGGCGCGTGTGCCGAATCAACTATTCCGATAATGATGCTGCGCGAAAATTTGACAAAGTCAAATTATTTCGGACGGGCGAGGAAGTGGGCGTATTGGAGGACGCCGTAGAAGACGCCGGTCGCGACGACGAAGAACGCGATCGTCGCGCCGAACGCGAGCGGCGGCATCCACCCGAGTGTGAGATACGCGAGGAACCACCACGCAGTGAACGCGATAGCCGAGCCGAGCACGAACGTGATGCGCTTGCGCGACAGCTCAAGCGATATGAAAAGGATGATGAGGGCGAACGCCACGAGCGCCCAGTAGTTCTCCGTTACCGCCGGTTGCGTGGCTGCCCCGGACAGATACGCCGCGACGACGAGCGCGAGCGACGAGACGAGCAGCAGAGACATGCCCCAGCGCAGCCCGTGCGCGATGATGTCGAGGTGCCTCCGTTCGGCGCGGTCTATATGCCCGTCGCGCATAGCATGGACATAAGCTATCTGGCCCCAGACGGCCGTAACGACGCCGATTATCGCTCCGAGCGCTTGGCAGAACAGGGTGAATACGACGAACGTGCTCATAGCATCATCGCTGCATCAGCGTCGCGAGCTCGGTGCGATATTTCTTCATCACCTCCATCGCCGCTTTCATCTCGCTCTCACCGCCCTTCTTGCGGCGTTCTATCTCTTCGCCGATCTTCTTGAAGAGCTCAGGGTTCTTCTCGACGAGCGCGATCATCATCTCGCGCTGCGCCTCCGGCACATCCTTCAATTTGTACTTCGCGTATTGATTGAGAAGAAAGCTCTTTACCGACATGGTGGATACGTTAGGCTGGGAAAGTTTTGCGCCCTGTGCGCACAGTATAGCACCTCACTCCCCCACCGCCGCCCTCGTCACCGGCCCGAAGAACCCGCCCGCAGGGTAGATATGATGCGCGAGCTGGTAGCGGACGAGGGCGCGATAGGTGGAGAAGCCGAATGTGGCGGTCTCGTTGTTGAGAGAGCCGGGGCCTGTGGCTGATACCGGGAAGCCGTGGGTGTTGAGGTACCGCTGGAGGGCGGTGACGTCTGGGCCGGTCTGGTGGAGCTCCAGGTTGCGGGTGAAGGTGAAGGAAGAAGCTGCTGGGGTGGTTGGTTGCTGTGGGGTTGTAGTGCCATGGAGGATGGCGGAGACGTTTGCCAGGACGGCTGGGTCGACGTTGAAGGACGTGAGGACGTTAAGGATGGAGGTGACCTGAGACGAGGTGAGGCCGGTCGATCGGGTGGCTTGTGTGGCGGTCTGGCCAGGTAGGGGGTTGGGGGTGCTCGGGAGGCCGAGGGCAGGGATGGAGATGGAGCCGTGCGGGGTTGGGGTGGTTGTGGTTGTCGGAGCGGGGGTGGAGGTGTCTACCGTTACCGACGCGCTGAGGCTGGTGGAGATGTTGCCGGCGGCGTCCTTGGCCCAGGCGTACAGGGTGTGGAGGCCGTCGGAGAGGAAGGTGTAGGTGGTGGGAGCGGTGGCGGACCAGCCACTGTCCCCTGCTGATGGCGGAGTGGCTGATTCGTTCACCAGGTATCCGGTGACGGCGGTGTTGTCGGTTGCAGTGAAGGAGGTGATGTGGATGGTGCGGGAGGAGCCGGTGCCGGGGAGGGTGAAGGCGGTGGTGGTGGGGGCGGTGGTGTCTACCGTTACCGATGCGCTGAGGCTGGTGGAGATGTTGCCGGCGGCGTCTTTGGCCCAGGCGTATAGCGTCTTGAGGCCGTCGGAGATGAAGGTGTATGTGGCTTGGGCGGTACCTGCCCAGCCTGCGTCCCCTGCTGTTGGAATGCTTGATGACTCGTTCACGAGATAGCCGGTGACGGCGGTGTTGTCGGTGGCGGTGAAGGCGGAGATTGGGACGGTGAGGGAGGAGGAGACGGAAGGGAGGGTGAAGGAAGTGACGGAGGGAGCAGCTGTGTCGGAGGAGGTTGTGGAGACACTCATGTCAAAGACGGCGACAACGGGTCTTCTGTCATATTGGCTCGTATGTTGAAGAGAAAAGGAAAGGTACAACTTTCCATTTGCAGAATCATACGCTGGTGAAATATTACCTTGATAGTTAGATGGCAACCATGGGAGCGTTATCTGCCACATAGCATATGGATACAGGTCGTTCGGGAACAAATTTCCCAACTTAACCGCGGTGAGATTGTTTTCGCCCGGGTTGTTCCCAGAGGTACCCGCAGTCGCGGACGCATTGGACACATTGCTGCTGACATTATTCCCGGGTGAGTTATTTCCTGAACTGTCTCCGACGTCATATGCCCACGCGCGGGCGGTATATGGATATTCGTGTTGGCCTTTACTGCCGACACCCGGGTCATAGCAACAGGTGTCTTGTTCTGTACCATTTTCTACCATGACGGTTGAGCCGCACATGTTTCCATTTACACAGAGCGGACCCCATCCCTTGCTCAAGCTTCCTGTGCATTGTTGACTTAGATCTGAAGTCCCGAGACCATAGCAATAGCCTCCGAAATTGGCAGGGTTCCCATTCCCTATCGGAGGTGCACAATCTGCCGTGGTCGTGGGAGAATCGCCAGACAGCGGGTTACACGAACCCGTCGAATGTATCCCGAAGAACAGGAGCGACGTTGAGTTGTTTATGAAGGTCGCGCCGGTAACGTTATCGGCGGTTCCATAATAAGCCGTTACTGGTTGCGTCGCGCTTCCCCATGTCCCCCACCCCGCCGGCGTATGGCCATTCGGGTAATACAGGAGCGCCGTGGCGACACCGCGGTTATCAGGCGGCGGTGCCGGAGCGTTCACCATGCCTAAACTGTTGGGATCGAACACGACGCAGGACGGGCCGTATGATGACGTGCTTATTATAGAATACCCTCCGCCGCCGCCGAAAGCGCTTCCGCCCAATTGAGCCTGAAGACCTGAGGGAATACTTCCGACGAATACGTTCGAATCCCGTTCTGTGATGTTCGTATCCATATTAGAGGATGTGTTCAGGCCATACATGCCGGAGAAGGTCGTCGTGGACGATAAATCCGTCCCGTGTGTTGAGAATGAGAGGAATTCGGTGGTATGTGGAGAAGTGCCATAGTGATCGCCTGAGGATTCGAGTAACGTTGAATTATTATCGAAAAGCATCAAACCTCCTCGGAAACCGAGATTTTTGGGCGTGAACGTCCCACCAGGCCCATTGTTGGAAAAGTTCCCATTCGTGATGTCATGATATGTCTGCAAGAAAGTCGCCGCAGGAATGCTGCTATAGCTCGACGTCGTCGTACTGGACAATACCGCAGGGATCCCGATTTCTCCCACCTGACTGCCTGTACAACCCGTATCAACTGTCCCGCCAGTTATGAAGAGTGACCTGTGAGGAGGATTGTATGCGATGAAACCGGTACCGTAACTGCCTAAACACCCCGTCCCCGGACTCGGAACATAAAACGCACCTTGATATGTAAAATCGCTCTGTTGTATGAGCAAACCGGCGGAGGCGTGAGCGGCTGAGGAGAGGAGGGTTATGGAGAAGAGTGCGAGGGTGAAGAGCCCTTTGGTGAGTGGCTTTAAGAGCGGGTTAGTTACTCTCTCTCTCTCTTGATTTTTTGATGCTCAACATACATAGCCTTGGGTTGTTGCTTGGTATTTTAGCATACTGGGAGTGGGGTGTGTGATGGGCGGGGGTGGTTTGTGGGTATTGGGGAGAACACCCGCGGCGCCGGAGGCGCCGCGGGTGTTTTACAAGAGGATAGTCGCTTGATTGCCCGAGACTTCGGCGATTCCGCCTTCGGCTATCGGAAATCGGTGAACCGCGCCGTCGGGAGAGGTGACGCGCGCCTCGCCCTCGCGCAATTCAGAGACGAAGGCTGCGTGCCCGCCGAGCACCTCGAACACACCTTCCGTGCCGGGGAGCGACACCGAACTGACCTCTCCGTCGAAGAGGTTGTCGGCGACGTGCGCTATCGTGAGATGAAAATATTTCGCCATCGTGTTAGCCGACCTGGTCGATCGAACCTTTCATGTAGAAGGCCGCCTCCGGTTTGTCATCGTGCTTCCCTTCTACGATCTCTTTGAACCCGCGGACAGTCTCTTCGCGCGAGACATACTGCCCCTTTATGCCGGTGAACGGCTCGCCGACGAACATCGGCTGCGAGAGGAAGCGTTCTATCTTGCGTGCACGCGAGACAGCGAGACGGTCTTCTTCTGAGAGTTCTTCCATACCGAGGATCGAGATGATGTCCTGGAGCGACTTGTATCGCTGGAGCACCTGCTTGACCTGGCTCGCGACCTGGTAGTGCTCCTCGCCCACGATGTCGCTCGTGAGCGCGGCGCTCGCCGACTCGAGCGGGTCGATGGCCGGGTAGATGCCGAGCGACGCGAGCGCGCGGGAGAGCACCACCGTGCCGTCGAGGTGGGCGAACGTGGTCGCCGGCGCCGGGTCGGTGAGGTCGTCGGCCGGGACGTACACCGCCTGCACCGAAGTAATCGAGCCTTTCTTGGTCGAAGTGATGCGCTCCTGGAGCCGGCCCATCTCTTCCGCGAGCGTCGGCTGGTAGCCGACGGCGCTCGGCACGCGGCCGAGGAGCGAAGACACTTCGGAACCCGCCTGGATGAACCGGAACACGTTGTCCATGAAGAAGAGCACGTCCTTGCCGCCCTCGTCGCGGAAGTATTCTGCCATCGCGAGGCCCGAGAGCGCGACGCGCGCGCGGGCGCCCGGCACCTCGTTCATCTGCCCGAAGACGAGCGCCGTCTTCTCGAGCACGCCGGAGTCTTTCATCTCGTGGTAGAGGTCGTTGCCTTCGCGCACGCGCTCGCCCACGCCCGCGAAGACGGAGTAGCCGCCGTGCTCGGTGGCGACGTTCCTGATGAGCTCCTGGATGAGCACCGTCTTGCCCACACCGGCGCCGCCGAAGAGCCCGACCTTGCCGCCTTTCATGAACGGGATGATGAGGTCGATGGCCTTGATGCCGGTCTCGAAGATCTCTGTCTTGGTCGTCTGCTCGTCGAAGGCGGGCGGGTCGCGGTGGATCGGGAGACGCTTGACGCTCTCTGGCAGCGCTGTGCCGCCGTCGACCGCGTCGCCGAGGACGTTGAAAAGACGGCCAAGCGTCGCGGTGCCGACGGGGACGCTGATGGGCGCGCCCGTAGCACGCGCGGCTTCGCCGCGCGTGAGCCCTGCCGTCTCGTTCATCGAGATCGCGCGCACGCGGTCGAGCCCGAGGTGCGAGGCGACCTCGAGCGTGAGGCGGGCGTGCGAGCCGTTCTTCTCGACGATGAGCGCGTCGCCGATATTCGGACGATTCTCCGCGAAATGTATGTCGACGACCGGCCCGATGATCTCTGTGATAGTTCCGTTCATTTTTCTTTGCTTTAGATTGTTAATGTATACGCTATCCCCACCCGTACCTATTGCTATTATTCTGTTTTCGAGATAGCTTGCTTAGACAAACGGCTTCGGCCCTCCCCGCAAGGGGTATAAATGAAAGAGCGGTTCATGGCAGCAATGCTTTGAGCCGTTTTTTCATTTCTGCCATATCCTCGGCCTGTACCGTGCCCGTTTGATAAAAAAGCCGTTTCGCGTCAACAAGACGGACTTGGGACAATATCGCCGTACTTTGTTCTCCGTTCAATTCAAACGAAAAATAGAACGGCGCGTTTTTCAACGTCCTCGTGAGAGGAATCGCCCAGAAGATTTCATTGTTGAATTTCCTGATAATTACGACCGGCCGAAGATGCTCAGAGCCACTTCCATCCTGTTCGAAACCGATATTCACACCGAGCGCCGCGAACCACACCTCACCTTCGCGGAAGAACGGACGTTCCTTCTCGGCATGTATGCCGGATTTTTCGCGATGCCAGATTTGGAAATCCTTCTTCATGCGCGTTATGTGGCGAGCGCCTCCCGCCCGCTGATAATCTCTGACACTTCCCGCGTGATGGCCGCCTGGCGGATCTTGTTGAAAAGCCGCGTGAGGCCCTGCGCGACCTCCTTCGACTTGTCGCTCGCGTTCTTCATCGCGACCATGCGCGCCGAGTGCTCCGAGGCTTT
This sequence comes from bacterium, assembly GCA_021812955.1. GTDB lineage: Bacteria > Patescibacteriota > Minisyncoccia > Phycocordibacterales > Phycocordibacteraceae > C7867-001. Next base: position 25,149 of record JAKAMJ010000001.1, read on the forward strand.
CGCTTCGAGCAGCATGTGGTAGAGCGCGACGCTCGTGAGGCGCGGGATGAGCGCGCCGAGCACGTCGCCCGACTTCGGCTCCACTTCGTATGAAATCGGCGGCTCGAGCGACGGCTCGTGGCTCCACTTGCCCTTCGCCGGGATGATGCCCTCGACGATGTCCTTCAACGCGGGAATGGAGAGCGGCAGCAGGCGGCGCATCGTCGGCGCCTGCTCGAAAGTCGACTTGAAGTGACTGTAAAAAGTCACCACTTTGTCGTAGTCGCCGCGAAGGAAGCCCTCCGAGAGCTCGCGCGTGAGCTCCTCCATAGTGGCAAGCGGCACGTCGTCTGCCTTGTTCTCGATCGCGCGCGCGATCTGGTAGCCGCGGCGAGCGAAGTATTCTTCGCCCTTCTTGCCGTAGGCGTAGACGACCACCTGCCCGGTCGAGAGCGCGCGCTTCTCCAAGTATTCTGCGGCTGCTTTTATCACGCCGCTGTTGAGTGCGCCGGCGAGGCCCTTGTCGCTCGTTATTACGACGAGTGCGACGCGCGAGACCGGCCGCTGCTCGGCGAGCGGATGCCGCTTCACTTCCTCTGTGCCGGCGATGCGAGTGAGGATCGAGAGCGCCGCGCGGGCGTACGGCCGCCCCGCGAGCGCCGCCTCCTGCGTCTTGCGCATCTTAACTGCACTCACCGCCTCCATAGCACGCGTCACCTTGTGCGTGCGGTTCGTCGCTCCTATTTTAGTTTTAATATCTTTTAACGCCATGGTTAGAAACTATGACATCCGATGTCCTAGTTTTGGGTCGGCGTCGCGTGCCGCTCGACGAAGGCGTCGAGCTTCTCGCGGAGCGCGTTCTCGGATTCCTCACGGATCTCTTTCGATTCCTTGATGGCCATGAGGATGCCACCCGCTTCTCGCGAGAGGTATTCCTCGAGCTTCTTCGCCATCGCACTCGTTTCTTCAGGCGCGAAGGAGTCGAGATAGCCGTTGGTCGCCGCGAATATGACCGCCGCCTCCATCTCGAACGGAAGCGGCACGCCATTCTTCTGCGTGAGCACATCGGTCATGCGGCGACCCGCGTCGATCTGCCGCTTCGTGTCGGCGTCGAGGTCGCTCGAGAACTGCATGAACGCCTCCAGCTCGCGGAACTGCGCGAGCTGAAGCTTGATCTTGCCCGAGACTTTCTTCATCGCCTTCGTCTGCGCCGAAGAGCCGACGCGCGAGACCGAGATGCCGACGTTGATAGCCGGACGCTGGCCATTGTTGAAGAGGCCGGCCTCGAGGTAGATCTGGCCGTCGGTAATCGAGATGACGTTCGTCGGGATGTAGGCCGAGACGTCGCCCTCCTGCGTCTCGATGATAGGAAGCGCAGTGAGCGAGCCTCCGCCCTTCTCTTTCGAGAGCTTGGCGGCGCGTTCGAGGAGGCGCGAGTGCAGGTAGAAGATGTCGCCCGGATACGCCTCGCGGCCTGGCGGGCGGCGCAGGAGCAAAGACATCTGGCGGTAGGCTACCGCTTGCTTTGAGAGGTCGTCATAGACGACGAGCGCGTCCTTCCCTTTCTCCATGAAATACTCGCCTATGGCCGCGCCGGCGAACGGAGCGAGGAACTGAAGCGCCGCGGGGGAGCTCGCCGGCGCGGTTACGACGATGGAGTACTCCATCGCTCCTCGCGCTTCGAGCTCGGCGACGATCTTCGCCGTCTTCGATTCCTTCTGACCGATGGCGACGTAGATGCAGATCGGCCGGGTTTCCTTCGGCTCGTGTTTCTGATTGAGGATCGTGTCGATGGCGACGGTCGTCTTGCCGGTGCCGCGATCGCCGATGATAAGCTCGCGCTGGCCGCGGCCGATCGGAATCATTGCATCCACCGCTTTGATTCCGGTGTGGAGCGGCGTGTTGACCGGAGAACGGTCGATGATGCCGTAGGCCTCGCGCTCGATCGGGCGCACGTCCTTGGCGGCAATCGCACCCTTGCCGTCTACCGGCTCGCCGAGCGCGTTCACTACACGCCCCACGAGGGCGTCCCCGACCGGGATCGAGAGCAGCCGCTCGGTCCGGCGCACGAGCATTCCCTCGCTGACTTTCGAGCCGTCGCCGAGCACTACGGCGCGCACGCCGTCTTCTTCCAGGTTCAGGATGAGCCCGTAGATCGCGGACGAATCCATGATCGCGTCTTCGAGCGGGCGATCGAACGCCCGGTCGAACAACACCATCTCGGACAACGCGGCTTGAGACAAGCCGTCGATCTCTGCGATGCCGTCGCCTGCCGCGCGCACGATGCCGGTCTCCTGCGCGGTCGCGTCGGGCGTCCAGGCCGCGATCTCTTTCTCTATCCTCTCGATGAGGCTTTGCATGTCAGGTGATGATTCTTTGATAAATGTCGAGCAGGGCGCGCTTGCCTGTCTGGTCGATGAGCAGGCCGCCCTCAAGCGAGCGCCAGCCGGAGATGAGCGAAGGGTTTTCCGCGGCTGTCTCGCGGCGCGGCGCGAGCTTCGCGGCGCGGGCCTCGCGCATCCGCAGCTCGCGAAGGATGCGCGGCAGGAGCTTCAGTCGACCCGTACGCTTCAGATGGGCGATGAATGTCTCGTACTCAGCTTGCATGGCTTCGCATTATCTTCTCCGCGGCGAGCACCGCGAGCCGCGCGACCTCACGCTCGCTCTCCTTGCGCGCGCGCGCGAGCTCCTCGGCCGCACGAGCCTCCGCATCCTTCGCGATGCGCGCGGCGCGGGCCTCGGCGTCTTTCACAAGTTGCACTTGCGCCGCGGCGGCTGCCTCGCGCGCCGAGGCGACGATCTGCTCCGCCTCCGTGTCTGCTGCGCGCACGCGCGTTTCCGCCTCTGCGTCTGCGCGCGAGAACAGTTCCTCGATTTGCTCGGCCTCGCGCACGCTCTTGGCGACCTGCTCCTGCCGCGCAGCGAGCATCGCCATCACCGGCTTGTAGAGGAAATACCACAACGCCGCGAGCACGATGGCGAAATTCACCGCCTGCGCGATGAGAAGGGGCCATTCGACGCCGAACGCTCCGAAGAATTGGTCCATGCGCCCTTATCCGTTAGACGAACTTGATGATGAACCCGACGACGACGGCGAGGATGCCGAGCGCTTCGGTGAACACGATCGCGAGGACCATGTTCGACGCGATCTTGCCGGACGCTTCCGGGTTGCGCCCGATCGCCTGCATAGCATTGCTTCCGATAAGGCCGATGCTGATGCTCGGACCGATTACCCCGAGGCTGGCGACGAGCGCCATCGCGAACAAGCGCGCTGAATCTAGTTGCATACCGTATGTATTTAATTCTTTTTTCTAAAAGCCCCCGCGCCAGGCCAGAGCGTCACGGACACTCCGCATCAGCCCGCCTGCCGCGGTTCGTGCTCTTCGTGCGCTTCCATGATGGACAGCTTGATGAAGAACAGCGTCAGCATCGAGAACACGAGCGCCTGCACGAGCCCGATGAACATCTCGAAGATCATCAAGGGCGCGGGCAGGAGATACGGGATGAAGAACCCGACCACGAGGATCATGACCTCTCCCGCAAAGATGTTCCCGAAGAGACGGAACGAGAACGAGATAAGCCGGCCGAGGTTGCTCATGAGCTCGATGATACCCACGACGAACCCGGTCGGTGACTTCAGGTTAACATATTTCTTCGCGTACTTGAAAAAGCCAAGCGTCGTAACCCCGGCGACTTCGATGGTGATGAACGCGATCGCCGCGAGCGCGAGCGTGAAGTTGAGGTCGGTGGTCGGTGCGCGCAGGAGCGGCAGGAATCCCGACGCGCGGACAAGCCCGATCGAGCCGACGCCCGGGAAGAATTCCGTCTCGTTGATGAGTGCGATGAAGATGAACATGGTCGCCACGAGCGGGAAGAACCGGCGGGCGACCGTCTCGCTCTCGAGCACGTCCGCCATGTAGCCGATAGCGCCTTCGAACACCCACTCGACGCCAGCCTGGAGCCGGCCCGGCACCGCCTTGAGCGAACGGCCGAAAAGATACGCACCGCCGATGAGAAACGCCATCAAGATCCAGCCCATGACGAGCGAATTGGTGACGGGGAAACCGAAGACGGAGCCGAGCTGCTCCGCCTTCAATACTACGGCTATCCCTTCATGCATGAAGGCAGTATAGCAAGGAAGCGGCCTGATATGCTATATATAAGTACGGCAGCCAGTCGGCAGCACTAACCATATTCACCTTAAACCATGGCAACAAATCCAGCCCTTTCGAAACCGCTCACGCTTTCTCCCGAATTGGAAGCGGTCATCGGCGCGGGCCCGCTCCCGCGCACCGAGGTAGTCAAGAAGCTTTGGGAATACATCAAGAAGCACAACTTGCAGAACCCGTCCAACAAGCGCAACATCCTCGCGGATGACAAGCTCCGTCCGATATTCGGCAAGGACGAAGTGACTATGTTCGAGATGACGAAGCTCGTCTCGGCGCACCTGAGCTAGCCTCGCCAGTCAAAGATGGGAAAGCCCGCTCGCCTTCGGCGCGCGGGCTTTTCCGTTGCCCAGGGCTTCCACACGCCCTAGCCGACAGGCTGCGTGCAATACTTGCAGCGCTTGGCGTCAATGGGGATTTCAGAAAGGCACTCGAGACACTTCTTGGTGGTCGGGTCGGCGGGGTCTTCCTTGCGCGAATGAGCGATGAGAAGGTTCATCGGCTTCACGACAAAGAAGAAGAGCGCGGTAGCCGCAAGAAGGAAGGAGATCACCGCATTCAGGAGATGGCCGATCATGAGCTTGCTCCCGTGCAGAGTGAAGACGAGACTGCTGAAATCGGCGACACGCACGACAGCCGCGATGAGCGGCGTGAGGAGATCGGCGACGAGCGCCGAGACGAGCGCGCCGAACGCTGCGCCGATCACAACGCCGACCGCCAGGTCCACGACGTTTCCACGAAGCAAGAACTGCTTGAACTCCTTGAGCATCAACCCATGGTAGCACGCTTTGCGCCAAACTGTCTGTGGACCATGGGAGACTCGAACTCCCCACCTCATCCATGCCATGGATGCGCTCTACCGGATGAGCTAATGGCCCCTCCCCCGCCCTGCTCGAGCGAAGTGGTGGACCATAGCGGAGTCGAACCGCTGACCTCGTCAATGCGAATGACGCGCTCTACCAGCTGAGCTAATGGCCCCTGCGGGCGATTCTACCACACCTCTACCCAGTCGGGCTACCGGGAATCGAACCCGGTCTACATCCACCCCATGGACGCGTACTACCGGTATACTATAGCCCGATTCTTAGAGATGTCCTTTGTCGGGCCGCCGAGAATTGAACTCGGTCTACACGAACCCGAATCGTGCGTACTACCGGCATACTCCGGCCCGACACAGAACA
>JAKAMJ010000037.1 GCA_021812955.1 bacterium
ATCCGCACTGCCGAAAGTCTCTTTCTTTCCTCGATCTGTGCGCCGGTTCGGGCGCGATCGGGTGCGCGGCACTCGCGAAGCTGCCGGATGCCCGAGTGTATTTCGGCGAACTCGATCCGGCGCACGAAGCGACCATACGCAAGAACATGCGCGAGAACGGCCTCGACGCGTCCCGGGCAGACATCCGCATCGGCGACCTCTTCGAACCGTTCGGGAACATGACGTTCGACGTCATCGCCGCAAACCCGCCCTACATCCCCGCCGGCCGCGAGCTCCCGGCGAGTGTCACCGGTTATGAGCCGGCGCTTGCGCTCACGGCAGGCGAGGACGGGCTCGCCGTCATCCGCCGCATCGCGCTTACGCTCCCGAAGCATCTCGCGCCGGGCGGCATCGCATGGATCGAGTGCGACAGCGCGCACGCGGCTGCCGCGTGCGCGCTGTTCGCCGAGCAAGGCCTCGCGGCGAATGTGCTCGCCGACCAATACGGCACACTGCGCATCGTGCGTGCCAAAAAACAGGCGGGGAGCAGGTGATATAATTCCGTCAATGCCCGACCAGCCGCTCCGCCCGTTCTCGCCGCCGTCGATCCCCTCCGACCTGCTCGGCCAATTGCACGTGCCGACCGGCTTGGTCTCCGCGGGCGCCGCGGTGACGTGGGTGCTCTACATCGTCTTTGCGATATGGGCGCTCTACACGCTCGTCGCGATCTACCACTGGCTCCGGTATTCCCACGCTTCGCTCATCGCCCTCCCGGCGATTGCCGCGCACCTTTTCATATCTTTCGCGCTCATGTCGTACACGCTCTCGGGCCACGCGTTCTTCCTCGCCTCTTACCTGCCATAACGTATGAAAGAATTCGAACTCGAGCCGGGAGAACACGTCGTGAAAGAAGCGCGGAAGCACTGGATCCTCTTCGCGAGCGAGCTCCTGCCATATGCCATCCTCCTCGCTCTCCCCTTCGCACTCCCGAAACTTCTCGCACTGGCGCCGACGCTCTCCGGCTATACCGCACAATTCTCCTACCAGACAGCGCTCACTCGCGCCGTACTCGGCGTCTGGCTGCTTATCGTCTGGACGCTCGCCTGGAGCGCCTTCACGCGCTACTACCTGAACGCCTGGGTGCTCACCAACCAGCGCATCGTCGACATCAAGCAGCACGGCTATTTCAATCGCGAAGTGTCGAGCCTGTTCCTCCCGCGCGTCCAGGACGTGACGACCGATGTCTCGGGCATCCTGCCGTCCCTGCTCGGCATCGGTGACATCATCGTCCAGAGCGCCGGGACCGTCGATGAATTCCGCATGCGCGGTATCCCGCGTCCAGAACAGATGCGCGACCTCATACTCAAATACGTCTCTACCGAGCCCGCGAAAGGGATCGGAGTATGATTCGTGACGTAAAAAGCCCTGATGTATCGGGGCTCAAGAAGCAGCAGGCCGCTTCGCTTTTCAATTCATCGAATGCTCGTCGCGGGATGCGAGGTCGAGCCGCACGAAGTTCTCGCCGCTCCACAACGTCCAGCATTCCTTGTCGCCCAGGATGTTGTGCCAGACCAGCTTCTTCGCGGGATCGCGAGGATCCGAAGCGGTAACGTGCCCTTCGGAGGAAGAGACTTCTCCTCGGCAGTACTCACAGCGGCCGACGACAGTTCCGTCGCTTTCCTCTCCTTCAGAGGGGTCGATGCATCGCATATTCATCTTCTTTCTCCTCGCCTGGTTGCCTCGCCGCATGCTATGCCTCCCGGCATATTTGTCAAATGGTACGCAGGAGACGCTGTCCATGATAAAATCGTCCTATGTCCGAGCTGCTCCCGACTGATCCGTACAAAGGCGTCCGCGATTTTTTCCCCGCCGACTGGGCGCTCATGGATGCGATGTTCTCCGTCATGCGGGACACGCTCCACGCGTGGGGCTACGAAGAGTACAACGCCTCCCCGCTCGAACGCGCCGAGCTCTACGAAGCGAAGACCTCCGAGGAGATCGTCGGCGAGCAGACCTACACGTTCATGGACCGCGGCGACCGCCGCGTGACGCTCCGTCCGGAGATGACCCCGACCCTCGCGCGCATGATCGCCCATAAGCGCCGCGAGATGCCGATGCCCGCCCGCTGGTTCTCGATCCCGAACGTCTTCCGCTACGAGCGCCCGCAGAAAGGACGCTTGCGCGAGCACTACCAGCTGAACGTCGACCTCGTCGGCAGCGCTTCGAAGGAGGCCGACCTCGAAGTCATCACGATCGCGGCGGATATCCTCAAAGCATTCGGTGCGAAAGAGAGCGACTTCATCATCCGCGTGAATTCGCGCGTTCTCTTGACCGCGGCCGCTTCCGCCGCGGGCCTCACCAGCGAGCACACGCGCGCGTACCTGCGCCTGCTCGACAAGAAAGCGAAGATGACGCCGGAAGCCTTCGAGGCGGCACGAAGCGCCATCTCCTCGAAAGACCCGCTCGCCCTCATCGAGGAAGCCGGCGGCACCCCCGACATCGCGGCTGAGAAAAAGGCGCTCCTCGACACTATCGAGGCCCTCGCGCGGCGCGGCGTGACGAATGCCGTCTTCGACCCGACGCTCACCCGCGGCTTCGATTACTACACCGGCATCGTCTTCGAGATTTTCGACACGAATCCGGCGAACCCTCGCTCGCTCTTCGGCGGCGGACGCTTCGACCGCCTCGTCGCGCTCTTCGGCGGCGACCCTATCCCGGCGATCGGCTTCGGCATGGGCGACGTCACGCTCGCCGACTTCCTCGAGACGCACGGCCTCACGCCGAAGGCGGATGGTAACCGACCGCAGCTCTACCTCGGCACTCCTTCCACAAGCGACATCCCGGGCGCGCAAGCTTTTGCTGCCGTGCTCCGCGCGCAGGGCGGGCGGGTCTTCGTGAACCTCACCGAGAAGAGCCTCGGCGACCAGATAAAGGACGCCGTGAAGCGCGGCATCCCGCTTTTCATCGCCTACGGCGCGGACGAGGTCGCGAGCCAGACCGTCCGCATGAAGATCCTCGCGACCGGCGAGGAGACCGGCCTGCCGGTCTCCGAGCTCCCCGTGCGGCTCCGCTCCGGCAGTTAGACTATGCGCGCAATCACGTTCGACATCGAATCCATCTCTGACTCCGTGGTGCGCGGCCACATCGACGTGAACGAGCAGGAACTCATCGTCATCGCCATCCACGATTCGCTCACCGGCGAATACACATCGTATTCGAAAGAAGAGTTGCCGAAACTCTGGCCCATCCTCGAGCACGCAGACTTCCTCATCGGCTTCAACTCCGACTCGTTCGACATCCCGCTCCTGAACCGCTACTACCCCGGCGACCTCACTCACATGGTCTCGCTCGACCTGCTCTCCGAAGTGCAGAAAGTGCTCGGCCGGCGCATCCGGCTCCAATCGCTCGCCGAGGCAACGCTCGGCCGCGGCAAGTCAGGCGACGGGCTCAAAGCCGGCGTGTGGTGGCGCGAAGGCAAGCAAGACCTGGTGCGCGAGTACTGCATCGAGGACGTCCGCCTCACGCGCGAGCTCTACGACTACGCCGTGAAGAACGGCAAACTGAAATACAAGGACCTGCGCGACAAGCGCGACATCAAACTCGACACCTCAGCGTGGGGACAGCGCACCAGTGCACTTCCCGCCATGACCCACGCGCTTCAGCTATAATACGCTTATGAAATCCTCGTACACCATCCCGCTCGCTATCGTGCTCGGCGGCATCATCGTCGCGATCGCCGTCTACGTCTCCATGCCGAAACAGCAGTCGACCTATTCCGGCAACGGCAATCCGGCCCTCGTGCGCCCGGTGGACGTGAATGACCACATCCTCGGCAACCCGGCTGCGAAAGTCATGATCGTCGAGTATGCCGATTTCGATTGCGAATACTGCAAAGGGTTCGACGATACGCTCCACCAGATAGTCGCAAACGAAGGCGCGAGCGGCGACGTCGCCTGGGTGTATCGCGAATTCCCGCTCACCGAAATCCATCCGAACGCGATGAAGCATGCCGAGGCAGCCGAGTGCGTCGCGCAGGTCGCGGGCAACGACTTGTTCTGGAAATTCGCCGATACGCTCTTCGCGAATCAACCGGTCGATCCGTCGCAATACGGCACATTCGCACAGCAGCTTGGCGTCCCAGGCACGGCGTTCGCTGCTTGCTTCTCGAACGCTTCCTCCACGGTCGACGCGCGCATCCTCGCCGACCGCCAGAATGCGCTCGCTATGGGCGCGCAGGGCACGCCCTTCTCGGTCATCCTCGTCACTGGCAAGCCGCCGGTCGTCATCGGCGGCGCGTACCCCTATGATGCCGTGAAGCAGCTCGTCGATACCGCGCTCGCGAGCCAGTGAGGCGGGAAATCAAAATGGATAGTAAGACTTGGCCTAGCGGCCCGGAGCGACTAATTTTCCTTATCCGTACTCGGGCTTAAGGAAATGAGAGTGCCCAAGTGGTGCGCTATCCCTTTTTTATTTCCCGACGAACGATGGCTATTACTTTTCCAATAGGAACCCGACGAGGTCGCAGTAATCGCAGGATGCCGGGTCGCAGACGGCCGTGAAGGCTGAACCATCGGCGACTTTCTGCGCGGCGGCAATGAGCTCGGCTTCGAGCGCCGCTACCTCGGCATCGGTGATGGTGAACGTGCGCATGACGCACTTCCCTTTCTCGTCCGGCTCGACGAAGTGGAGCGCGCCCTCGTTCATCCGGTACCGCCCGTCCTTATCGAGCAGTAATTTATAGAACACCAGCTGGCGGTAATAATTCCCGTCGCCCGATTTCGTGAGGCCTTTGATGTCGTTCTCGCTCTTCGCTTTGCCGGTCTTGTAGTCGATGACCGTGACGGTGCCGTCGCTCTTCAGATCGAGCCGGTCGAGCTTCCCCGAGAGCGGCACTTCGCCCACGCCCGGCACGGTGAGCGATACGGTTATCGGGAACTCCGACTCGCGCGCCTCTCTCATATGCGCCGCTTCTTGGGCGAGGTAGGCGCGGAGCGCTTCTTCGCCCTTCTTCGCGAGCTCGTTCCGATCGAGCGCCGCAAGCGGCAATCGAGAGAGCTCCGCGCGGAGAGAAGCGATGGCGCGATCGATCGAGCCGCCGCTTGCGAGCGAGTCGATGTAGGATTTCAATCCTGCGTGCACCGCCGTGCCGAACAGCATCGGCAAGGTCGGCGCGTCGGGGAGCTGAAGCAGGGTGCGGAAATAGTATTGCCACGGCGACTGTACGTAATTATTGAAACCGGTCGGCGAGAACCCGCGCGTGAGCAGCCGCTCCTTGAGGAAGCCCGGCTCGAGGATGGTGCGCTCCTCGTACGGAGCCGCTTCGGGTGCCGCCGAAGGAGCGGCGCCCGAAGCGAGGTGAGACGCCATGTCAGCCACGAACCGCAGCGGCGTCTGTGCGCGCGCCTCGTCGGTGACCTCTGACCGCGTGATGAGCACGCCGTCCTTCGCGCGCGTGAGCGCGACGTAAAGCAGACGGCGCACGTCGTGCTCGTCGTCCTCTTTCTCGAGCAGGAGCGAGAACTCGTCTGATTTCCCGCGAAGCCACTTCTCGTCGGTGGCATGCGCGATGATGACGTACGGGAACTCGAGCCCCTTCGCGGCGTGCACCGTCATGATAGGCACGCCCGCATGCTTCGTACGGGCGCGGTGCACGCGCAGCTCGTGCTTCTCGATGAGCGCGAGGCGATCGAGGAGGTCGAATGCCGTCGCGCTCGGCTTCTCGCGCGCCAGGAGCACCGCCTCTTCCATGAAGCCCTGATACGCCTCGTAGGCGTCCTCGCTCTCACCGAGCGTGAGCAGCCCGACGACAAACCCGCTCTCGGAGGCGAGGTGTGCGAGCCAGGCGACCACCGGCGTCGCCGGCATCTCTTCGGCGAGCTTCTCCAGGCGCTTCACCCACGCGCGGAGCTCCGGCGTGCCCTTCTCCTCGATGACTCGCGCGAGCGGCTTCCCTTCGCGCGGCGTGCCGAGCAGCCGCATCCGCTCTGCAAGCGGCATCGGTATCCCCGGCAGGAAGAAGGCGCGCGCGAGCGCCGCGTCCTGTGACAAGTCAGTGAGCGCGCGGATGAGTGCGATGAACAGCACGACGGCCGGGTGCGAGAGCGCGCCGAGCTCCGCGCTCGCGTGATCTTCGGGGATGCCGGCTTGCCGCAGGCTCTCGGCGAGCGCGAGCACGTCAGCATTCTTCTTGGTGAGGATGGCGATATCGTCATACGGCACGCCGGAGGTGTGCCGCTTCTCGATGTACGCACGGATGGCTTCGCGCTCTGCGCGCGGCGTGCCGCACACGACTTCCTCGACAGCGCCGCCCGCTCCGCGGGCGGCGGCGAGCACCGGGCGAAGCGCCGCGTCGGGTACCGGCGCGGGAGCGATGAGGTCGTGGGCGGCCGCGAGTATCTTCGACTTCGAACGGTAGTTCTCATCGAGCGAGATGATCTTCGCATCAGGATATTTCTCTGCGAGCGAGAAAAATGACGCGAGCGAGGCGCCCTGGAACCGGTAGATCGCCTGCTTCTCGTCGCCGACGATGAAGAGGTTCGGCGAGCCGTCGAAATCGCTCACGAGCTCCAGGAGGCGGTTCTGCGCCGGGTTCGCGTCCTGGTGCTCGTCGGCGAGCACGAATTGTGACCGTTCGCCGACCTGCGCGCGGAAGCCCTCGTCCTCCTCGAGGCCGCGGATCGCCTCGTTGATGAGATCTTCA
>JAKAMJ010000038.1 GCA_021812955.1 bacterium
GTCGCAAGACCAGTCCATCGCGGTCGCCTACATGACGCAGGATGCGACCGTGACTATCGCCGCGCCGTTCATCCAGACGAAGCTGACGCTGAACGGGAACGATTCGCAACCGATCGCGCTCGCGCCCAGGAGCACGCAGAGCGCGTCACTTTCTTACACCAACACGCTCTCGACCTCGGTGGCGAACGCGTCTGTCGTGGTGAGCATCTCCGGTTCGGCGATCGATTATGGCACTATCCGCGCGACAAGCGGGTTCTACGATTCTTCCAGCCATTCAATCGTGTTCAGCAAGGATACCGACCCATCGCTGGCGATGCTTGCGCCGGGCGCTTCCGGCATCGGCACGTTCACGTTCTCGACGTTGCCGCCGGGGGGCGCTTCGCCTACGGTGACTTTCTCAATATCGGCATCCGGCACGCGGGCGGGGCAGGCTGGCGTGCCTGAGCAGGTGACTACGTCTGCCGCAGTCGCCGCAAAAGTCATGACGACCGTGTCGTTGCAGGCGTATTCCTCGCGCGTGAGCGGGCCCGTCCCTCCCGCATCAGGAAAGACGACGACCTATGCCGTCATCTGGAACGCGCAAAATGATGGCAGTGCCGTGGCCGGTGGTTCCGTGACGGCGACACTGCCGAGTTACGTCACGTATACGGGTGAGACGTCCGGGCAAGGCTCATTCTCGTATGACAGCGCCGCGCGCACGGTCACGTGGAGTGTCGGTAACCTGCCGCAGGGCGGCGCGGCCGAGGGCAGGTTCCAGGTGGCGCTCGTGCCGTCCACGTCTCAGGAGGGGAGCATCGTGCCGCTTACGAGCAAGGCGGCGTTCTCCGGCTATGACCGTTTCGCAGGCGTCCAGGTTTCGACCTCTGCCGACCCGGCGACGACCGAGACTCCGAAAGACACTGGATACGCCCCCGCGGACGCGGTCGTCAAATGATGTCCCGCCGCTTCTTGCGCGGCGGGGGCGCGTGGGGGGCGCGTGTGTTGCGAGAGGAAAGGGCTCGTGCTAAGGTGAGGGAATTATGGCGAAAAATCAAGATAAAGACGTGCTCGTGGACGAGACCGAGGATACGGGCGCGGAAGGCCGTGTCTACGAGCTCGGGTTCCATCTCGATCCGGAGTTGCCGGTCGAGGAGATGAAGAAAGCGCATCAGGCGCTTCGTGCGCTTGTCGCGAGCAAGGGAGGCATCGTCGCAGAGGTGGACCCGCAGAAGATCCAGCTCGCCTACACCATTTCCCGCCAGGAGGTGTCCGGCCGCCGCGACTTCAATTCAGCGTATTTCGGGTGGGTCGTATATGAGGCGGCAGCAACCGATCATGCCGAGATCGTCTCCGCTGTCGGAGCGAACAAGTCCGTCATCCGGTTCATCGACCTGGTTACTACGAAAGAAGACGCCCGCCACGCGCTCGAGGTGCACGAGCTTCTTATGAAAGCCGCGGAGTCGGAGTCGTCGTCCGAAGACGACTTGAACGCCGAGCTGGACGCCGCGCTCGAGAATCCTGCGGTATAATACGACCATGTATCTCAACAAGGTACTTCTCTACGGCAACCTCACCCGCGATCCGGAGCCGAAAGCGCTTCCGGGCGGGAACCAGGTCGTCAATTTCAGCATCGCGACAAATCGCGTCTACAAGGATAAGAACGGCCAGAAGCAGGAAGCGACCGAGTTCCACAACGTCGTCGCGTTCGCGCGCTCGGCGGAGCTCATCGCGCAATATCTGAAAAAGGGCCAGCCGATTTACGTCGAAGGTCGTCTGCAGACGCGCTCGTGGGACGGGGCGGACGGTAAGAAGAATTACCGCACGGAGATTGTCGTGGACTCGTTCCAGTTCGGCCCGAAGGGCGGCGCGACAGGCGCTGCGGGCGGCTCCTCAAGCTATACGCGCGACGAGCAGCCGGCTCCTGCCGCGGCAGATGGAGACATCCAGTACCCTGACGAAGAGATCAACCCGGAAGACATTCCGTTCTAGTTAAATATTTAAACATTTGATTATGGCATACCAATCTGAACGTGAGGAGATAGAGCTCAAGAAGCATATAGACTACAAGGACGTCGCATATCTGCGGCAGTTCGTCAGCCCGCACGCGAAGATCCTCGCGAAGAAGCGCACGGGCGTCCCCTCCGGGAAGCAGCGCGAGATCGCTCAGGCGATCAAACGTGCCCGCTACATGGCGCTCCTCCCGTACGTCGCGGCATAAGTCCGCCCAACAAAAGCCGCTATGGAAGCGGCTTTTTTGATGGGCCTGGAGTTGTACACACTGGCGTTTTGACTTTTTGGGATGGTGAGGATATATTGACTGAACAAATGCCTTCGGGCCGGCCCTCCGCAAGGAGGGACAAAAATACGAAAAGCCGTTAAAGCATGTCTTTGACGGCTTTTCGTATGCACTCGAACGTATCTTTATCGACGATTGCGGCTTAAAGAAAGAAAATAGTTTTTGTTAAGTTACGACTTCTCGACGCGTTCGGTGTATTCGCCGGTGTCGGTGTTGATGCGGACGATGTCGCCCGGATTGATGAAGAGCGGTACGTTCACCCTAGCGCCGGTCGAGAGCGTTGCGATCTTGCTGCCGCCGGTCACTGTGCTGCCTTTCACGGATGGAGGCGCGTCCTTCACTTCCAGGTCGACCTTCACCGGTATCTTGATGGTTATAGGCTTCCCCTCGTAGGTAAGCACCTCGACAGCCGCGTTGGGCGCGAGCCATTGCACCTGGTCGTGGACGGTGTCCGCAGGGAAGGAGAATCGGTTCTTCGGGTTGCCTTCCTCGGCGAACCAGCTCTCGTTCTTGTTGGTGAAGAGATAAATGGCGCCCATGCGCTCGATATCCGCCTCGGTCACGGTCTCGTTCTGATGGAAGGAGATCTCGATGACCTTGCCCGTCACGAGGTGGCGCAGCTTGGTCTGGTTTACCGGCTTGCGCTGCTGCATGCGGAAGATGTGCGCCGAGAGCACCTCGTACGGCTCGTTATTGTAGTTAATGATGCACTTCGAGAGTATCTCGTTATACGAAAGTACGGCCATGGCTGGAAGCTTATGTCTAATTTCTATCCACCCTACTACGCTTCGGCGAGTTTTGCACGGATCTGCTTGAGGAGCTCCTTGGCGACGTCCTTGTGCTCGCGGAGGAAGGTGCGGGAAGCGTCATAGCCGCGGCCGAGGGAGGTGTCGCCCATCTTGTAGCTCGAGCCGGACTTCTGGACGAGGTCGTATTTCTCGCCGAGCGCGAGTAGCTCGCCTTCGCGGCTGATGCCCTCGTTGTAGAGGAGGTCGAACTCGGTCGTGCGGAACGGGGCGGCGACCTTGTTCTTCACCACCTTCACGCGCACGCGCCCGCCGACGACTTCTTCGCCTTTCTTTATGGATGCGATGCGGCGGATGTCGAGGCGCACCGAGGTGTAGAACTTGAGCGCCTTGCCGCCGGGAGTGGTCTCCGGGTTGCCAAACATGACGCCGATCTGCATGCGTATCTGGTTGATGAATATGACGATGGTCTTGGTGCGGGCAGTGATGGCGGTGAGCTTGCGGAGCGCCTGGCTCATGAGCCGTGCCTGCTTGCCCACGTGCTGCTGGCCCATCTCGCCTTCGATTTCATCCTTCGGAGTGAGTGCGGCGACCGAGTCCACGATGATGACGTCTACGTTTCCGCTACGCACCAGGCTCTCCACGATGTCGAGCGCCTGCTCTCCGGTGTCCGGCTGAGAGAAGAGGAGCTCGTCGAGCTTCACGCCGATGCGCCGCGCGTATTCCGGATCGAGCGCGTGCTCAGCATCGACAAACGCGGCGACGCCGCCGGATTTCTGCGCTTCGGCGATGACGTGCAGCGCGAGCGTCGTCTTGCCGCTCGACTCGGGGCCGAATATCTCGATGATGCGGCCGCAGGGGAGGCCGCCCACGCCGAGCGCGGCGTCGAGCCCGATCGAGCCGGTCGGGACGGACGGGATCTTCTGGGTGGCGTTCGAGCCGAAGACGCTGATGGCTTCATCGCCGAACTTGGTGCGGATCTCCTTGAGCGCTTGGTCTATCGACTTCTGGCGCTCCGAGGCGTCCGTGCTAGCCGCGGAGACGGTCTTCGGGGTCTTTTCTTTCTTCGGTTTTATGGGTGCCATGGGCGTAACGTGATGATTAAGGGACGAAGACGGTTCGGGTGGCCGTAACGCGCCGGCCGAACCGGTCCGCGGCCGTAAAGGTAAGTATAGACGTTCCGCGCGGAAGGGTAAGGGTCGAGGAGAAACCGCCCCGCTCGTCGCGGAGGACCGGCGCGCCGTCGAGCGTGAGCAGCGCGACATGCGCCACGGAGCCGCGCACCGAGACGATGCCGCCCGGGACCGGCGCGCTGTCGCGCGGGGCGGCCACCGAGAGCGCCGGGCCGGAGAGGATAGGCCACGCCTCGACGAGCCCGTATGCCGCGAGCGCGATGAGCACGAGCGAAAGGAGGAGCTTCATGCGTCAGAACGAGTCGTCGTCCGGGAGACCGGCCGGCTCGCCTCCGCGCGCCGCCGATAGGACGGCGCGCGGTTTCGAGCCGTCCGCGGCGCCGATGACGCCTTTGGCTTCAAGGACGTCCATCAGTCGCGCGGCGCGCGAGTAGCCGATCTTCAGCTTGCGCTGGAGGTAGCTCGTCGAGGCGCGGCCGGCTTCCTCGACGGCCGCGCGGGCTTCTTCGTAGAGGTCGTCGTCATCGCCGTCGTCGAAGCCGCCGTTCACGAGGCCGATCACGTCGTTCGGCTCCATGCTCTGCACGCCGGTCGTGCCCGGCGCGCCGAAGTCGATGCTCGCGAGGTCGCCGGAGTTGTGGCTCTTGATGTAGCTTGCGACCTTCTTCACTTCGGTCTCGCTGATGAACGCGGTCTGGATGCGCACCGGCTTCTGCATGTCGCTCGAGAGGTAGAGCATGTCGCCGGCGCCCAGCAGCGTTTCGGCGCCGGATCCGTCGAGGATGGTGCGCGAGTCTATCTGGCTCGCCACCTGGAGCGCCATGCGCGTCGGGACGTTCGCCTTGATGAGGCCGGTGATGACGTTGACCGATGGGCGCTGGGTGGACAGTATGAGGTGGATGCCGACGGCGCGGCTCATTTGCGCGAGCCGGACCACGGACGCTTCGAGCTCGCGCGGGTAGCTCTGCATGATGTCGGCGAGCTCGTCTATGAATATCACTATATAAGGAAGCGCCTCCGGCAGGTCATCGCCGCCCTTCTTCTTCGCCGGCTCGTAGACGGAAGCGTGGTAGGACTCGATGTCGCGCACGTGATGCGTCTCCAGGATGTTATAGCGGCGTTCCATCTCCTTGGCAGCCCACTTGAGCGAGAAGATCGCTTTCTTCGGGTCGGTGATGACCGGCGTGAGCAGGTGCGGGATACCGTTATATAGAGTAAGCTCGACGCGCTTCGGGTCGATCATGATGAGGCGGAGCTGGTTCGGGCCGTTGCGGTAGAGCAGGGAGGTGATGAGCGCGTGGATGGCGACGGACTTCCCGGAGCCGGTCGCGCCGGCGACGAGGCCGTGCGGCATCTTGGCGATGTTCGCGTAGTGCGGCGTGCCGGTGATGTCGCGCCCGAGCGCGGCAAGGAGCGGCTTCGAGCTCTCGGTCCATTCGCTCGACGAAAGGAGCCCGCCCAAGCCGACCATGGCTTTCGTGGTGTTCGGCACCTCGATGCCGACGAGCGACTTGCCCGGGATCGGCGCTTCGATGCGCACCGGGTGCGCGGCGAGCGCGAGCTCCAGGTTGTTCGCGAGCGAGACTATCTTCGACAGGCGGACGCCCTCTGCCGGCTTCACGGCGTAGCGGGTGACGGTGGGGCCTACGGACACTTCATCCATCTCGAGATGGATGCCGAAGTTCTGGAACGTGCGCTTGATGATATTCGCGTTCGCCTTGATGTCGCCCACGCCGGGCTTACCCTTGTCTGCGCCCAGGATGGAAAGCGGCGGCGGGTCGTATTCGGCGTCGAAATTCGCGATGCCGTCCGACACGCTCGCGGGAGCGTGATTGAACATGTTTACGACCGGCTCGCGCTCGCGGACCGGTTCGGGCAGGGCCGGCTCTTGCGGCTCGTCCGCGCCGCGTTCGGGGACGCCCACGACGTCGTCGAAGTCTTCTTCCGCGAGCAGTCCGGCTTCTCGCGCCGCGCGGTCTTCGAGCATCACCGCGCGGCGCTCCCGGACGCGGTCCCAGGCGCTCGCTGCGCTTCCGCCGAGCAGCGCGGCGAGCGCCTCGATGTCGCTCACGAGCGCGACGCCGATAGCGACGAGCGCCAAGAGCAGCACGAGTGCTCCCCAGAAACCGAAGAACCCGTAAAGCGCTCTGCCGAACC
>JAKAMJ010000039.1 GCA_021812955.1 bacterium
GCCGTGCAGGTACAGGACCGGGGTGTCATCACCATCCCGAAGAGGCTCCGGGACGCGTGGGGCATCTCAAAGGGAGACATCCTTAATGTGCTCGTCGCAGACGACGCGCATGAGGCGGTCGTGCATCCGGTAGCGACGGTCGATAAGGATATACTGCGCGCGTCGCAGAAAGCGCTTAAAGAGCTACGTGCCGGCAAGGGCTCGGGCGTATTCTCTAACATGGATGATTTCGAGCGCTCGCTCGGGTTGCGATGAAGGTATGCATATCGAGTTTTCACTCGATGCTCGGGAGGAGTATCGCGAGCTCGCGCCTGCGCTACGAGCGCAAGCCAAGAAGCAATTCGGGTATCTCATCAAGGATTAC
This sequence comes from bacterium, assembly GCA_021812955.1. Taxonomy (GTDB): domain Bacteria; phylum Patescibacteriota; class Minisyncoccia; order Phycocordibacterales; family Phycocordibacteraceae; genus C7867-001. The sequence goes on from JAKAMJ010000039.1 coordinate 365, forward strand.
CGCCACAAGTCGCTCAACATAAAGAAGTACGACAAGAGCCTCGAGATCTGGCAGGGCCGGATCAATAAGTCGTGGCGGTTCTATTTCCATATCATCGGCGACATCTACTTCGTCTTCAAGCTCAAGAAGCATCCGAAATGATGCAGGAGGCGTAACGTCTCTCGATGCGATTACGCCGGGACAAAGTCGAGTTCGCGTTCGGGGATGCGTGCGGCGGCGAGTTTAACTTTGATGGGGTCGCCGAGGCGGTAGGCCTGGTGAGTGCGGCGGCCGACGAGGCGGTAGTGTTTCTCATCATATTCAAAGTAATCATCGGCGAGGTCACGGACGTTTATCATGCCGTCGGCATGGGTCGTCTGTTCTTCGACGTAGAGGCCGCGCTCGGTAACGCCGGAGATGACGGCGTCGAACTCTTCGCCGATGCGCGGCGCGAGGAACTCGACTTGCTTCATCTTTACCGAGTCGCGCTCGGCAGAGGCCGCGGCGACCTCGCGTTCGGAGGCATGGACGGCGAGGCGGTCGAAGTCGGCCATCTCTGCCTCGGTAACGGGTTCACCGCCAGAGTGGCTCTTGATAAGACGGTGGACGATGAGGTCGGGATAGCGGCGGATGGGGGAGGTGAAGTGGGTATAGAAATCGAATGCGAGTCCGAAGTGGCCGATGTTCTTGGTGGTGTAGACGGCCTTTGCCATCGAGCGCAGCGTCGCGGTCTTGACCAGGTATTCTTCTGGCGTGCCTTTGACCGCCTCGAGGAGGCGATTGAGCTCGGTGCCGCTGACTTTGCCGTCGCCTGAGATTTTCAGATGGTGGCCCATTACCCGCAGGAGGTGTGCGAGGTTCTCGATGCGGTCGGCGTCCGGCTCGTCGTGGACGCGGTAGAGCGAGCGGAAGTGCTGCCCGCCGTTCTTCGTGAGCTGGGCCAGGTATTCGGCGACGTTTTCGTTGGCGAGGAGCATGAAATCCTCGATCATGAGATTGGTCGCTCGGCGTTCCTTCAAGTGGATTGCGATCGGTCTGCCGCTCGCGTCGAGCTCGACCTTGACCTCCGGCGTGTCGAACTCGACGGCGCCCTTGGCTTGGCGACGGGCGCGAATCTTGAGCGAGAGGGCGTGGAGTGCCGCGAGCTCTTCATGGAGGTCGCCTGCGCCCTGGTCGAGCGTCGCTTGGGCGTCTTCGTAGGTGTAGCGGCGGTCGGAGTGGATGACGGTCTCGCCGAACCATCTGTTGATTACGTTTGCTTCGGCGTCGAGAGTGAAGACGGCCGAGACGGCGAGACGGTCTTCGTTCGGGTTGAGCGAGCAGAGGTCGGTCGAGAGGATGTGCGGGAGCATCGGTATGGTGCGGTCGACGAGGTAGACGGAAGTAGCGCGCTCGACCGCTTCGCGGTCGAGCGCGCTGCCTGGCTTCACGAAGAACGACACGTCGGCGATATGCACTCCCACCTCGAAGGTGCCGTCCTGATTTTTACGAATCGAGAGGGCGTCGTCGAAGTCTTTGGCATCTTTCGGGTCGATGGTGCAAGTGGGGGCGGAACGGAAATCGCGGCGCGGGCCCTCTGTGCCGGCCCGCGCCGCGATTTCTGTCGCTATCATCCCGCGCCCTTCCGCTTCAAGCCGCTTCGCCTCGGCCTCGACCCCGGGCGGGAACGTGGGCGAGAACCCCTGCCCGAGCGCGAGCGCGCGCATCTCCGTCTCGTGCTCGCCCGCCTTGCCGATGACTTCTTCGATCGCGCCGAGAGGGTACTCTTTGCCAGCCTCCCAGCTCACGAGCCGGACGAGCACCTTGTCGCCCAGAAGGTGAGTCAGACCAGCCTTGGAAAAAGGTGAGTCAGACTCACCTTCCGGAAGGATGACGACGGGGACGTGCATCTTCTTATAATCTGCTTGCAAGAAGAAGAGGCCGTCTTCTTCGACGAGCGTGCCGACAAATGTCTCTCGTGCGCGCGAGACGACTTCGACCACCTTGCCCGCCTCGCGTGGCGGCATACGCCCGCTCGGGTCACGGTAGAGGCCGGTCGGCACGACCCGCACGACATCTCCGTGGAGCGCGTGGAGAGTCGCCTCGGCGGGAATAAGGAGATCTTCTTGCCCGTCGCCGCGAACGAAAAATCCGATACCTTTTCGCGTCATAGTGATCGGTCCTTCGAGCGGAATCAGTTCGTTCATTCCCGCACTCTAGCAATATTTCGACGCTTCTGCTATAGTCGCCTGATATGTTGATGATTCGATTCCAACGCATCGGCCGGACGAACGATCCGGCGTTCCGTATTGCCGTCCTTGAGAAGGAGCGCGCCGCGCAGGCTGGCAATATCGTCGAGCAGCTTGGCACCTACAACCCGAAGAGCAAGGCGTTCACGTTGAACGAGGAGAGTACGAAGGCATGGATCGCCAAGGGCGCCCAGCCGACGGATTCCATCCGCAACCTCCTCATCTCGAAGGGAATCATCGAGGGCAAGAAGGTGAACGTGCTCCCGCGCAAGTCTCCGTACAAGACCGAGGCCGTCCTCGCTGCCGAGGCTAAGGCTGCTGCAGAAGCAAAGGCCGCAGCGGACGCCGCAAAGGCCGCCGAAGAGGCTGCGAAGGCAGAAGCTGCTGCGGCGAAGGCCGCGGAAGAGCTCCCGACCGAGGCCGAGGTTGCCGCGGAAGCGGAACCGGTTGCAGAAGAAGTTCCGGCAGAGGCCGCGTAGCTCGCGCCGCGCGCATGCGCGGTACTAACCAAATCCCCATATGGAACCAGACCAGGCATTCCTAGAATATGCGGTGAAAGCGTTCGTCGATAATCCCGACGCGGTCGAGACGACGCGCACCATCGACCCGATGGGCGTATTGCTGACGCTCACCGTGCACCCGGATGACATGGGAAAGATCATCGGCAAGAACGGGAAGACCGCCGAGGCGCTTCGCATCCTTTTGCGTGTGGTGGGAATGAAAGGGAATGCGCGCGTGAACCTCAAGATAAACGAGCCGGTCGGCGGCAAGAGGGACCATGAGATTTCACCTGATAACACTATTTGAAGAAGCGTGTGACGCGTATCTTTCGGCGTCGATTATCGGCCGCGCGCGTAAAGAGAAAAAGATCTCCGTAACGTATCAGACCCCGCGCGATTTCGTAGACAATAAATGGGGCAAAGTAGACGAGAGGCCGTACGGCGGAGGGCCGGGTATGGTGATGACGGCGTTGCCGGTCGTACGCGCGGTCGAAAAAACCCTCAAGACGCGCGCCGCCGCGGAGCGGCGGCGCGTGATTGTCTGGTTCTCGCCTTCTGGAAAACAATTTGATAACAAAGAAGCCGACAAGCTCGCGAAATATGACGACGTGGTGCTCGTCTGCGGTCGCTACGAGGGTATCGACGAACGCGCGAAGAAGATGTTGAAGACCATTGCGCCGGTGAAGGAATTCGCCGTCGGCGAGGCGGTATATACCGGCGGGGAAGTGCCAGCGCTCGCGATAGTCGACGCGGTCACACGCCGCCTGCCCGGCGTGCTCGGCAAGGATGCATCAGTCGAGGAACGCCGTATCGCCTCAAGCGCGGTCTATACCCGACCCGAGACGATTTCGTACAAAGACAAAAACTACAAAGTCCCCAAAGTCCTCCAAACCGGCCACCACGCCAACATCGACGCCTGGCGGAGTAAGAAATAACATCTCCGCACATGTATATATACAACGAGGTGCTTGCGCGAAATGGGGTGGGTTTGGTATAGTGAGGGCGTACAAGATACGACTGAGTAGCGGAGGGCATGGAGAGACATATCGGGAATCAGAAAGAACGCGAGAGCGAAAGCGGACTGTGTCCGCGCGTTTGCATTTATATATAGCAAGTCTTTACCACTTAAACGCGACACGACATGCAGAAAGACCTCGTCCAGAAGACCTTCGGTGCGTACAAGGCGCCTTCCGTTCCGTTTCCGGATTTCGTCGGGCACCAGCGCGGCTCGTTCGACTGGCTCCTGAAGGACGGCCTCATGGAGCTCTTCAAGGAGTTCTCTCCTATTACCGACTACTCGGGTAAGAAGTTCGAACTCTCATTCGAGAGCTTAGAGATCGGCGAACCGAAATACGACGAGGCGTTCGCGCGCGAGAACGCTCGCACCTACGAGGCGCCTGTAAAGGCGACGGTGAAGCTCATCAACAAGACATTCGGCTCTGAGAAGTCGCAGGAGATCTTCCTCACTGATATCCCTATGATGACGCCGCACGGCTCGTTCGTCGTGTCCGGCGTCGAGCGCGCTATAGTCCCGCAGCTCGCGCGCAGCTTCGGAGCATTCTTCGTCTCCGAGCTCATCCGCGGCAAGCAGTATTTCGGCAGCAAGATCATCCCGCTTCGCGGAGTATGGATCGAGCTGGATTCCGAGCAGGACGGCGCGATCTTCGTGAAGATCGACCGCAAGCGCAAGTTCCCGGTGACCCAGCTGCTCGCGGTCTTCGGCGCGGGATTGGGCGAAGCGGCGCTCAAGCATTTCGCAAAGGATCCGCTCGCGGCCGCCGCCATCAAGGCGACTTTGGCGCACGACGAGGCGAAGTCTATCGAAGAGGCGTATGTGGAGATCCACCGCCGCATGCGCGACGGCGACCTCGCCACTCCGGAGAATGCCAAGAACTTCGTGCAGGCGCTTTTCTCGGCCGAACGCTACGACATCGGCCGCGTCGGCCGTTCGCGTCTGAACGCCCGTTTCGACCTGCCCGTCACCGAGAAGGCGCTCGAGAAGCGCACGCTCGCGCTCGCGGATTTCGTGAACATCATCTCTGAGATAACGAAGCTGAACGCCGATCCGTCGGCACGCCCGGATGATATAGATCACCTCGGGTTCCGCCGCGTACGGTTCGTGGGCGAGCTCCTGCAGTCGCGCATGCGCGTAGGGCTAAGCCGCATGAAGCGCAACATCCAGGATCGCATGAGCACCATCGAGAGCGAGACGACGCTTCCGACGGCGCTCGTGAACCCGCGCCCGTTCCATGCGTCCGTGCACGAGTTCTTCACGGCAAACCAGCTCTCGCAGTTCATGGACCAGCAGAACATCCTCGCCGAGCTCGAGAACATGCGCACCGTCTCCGCGCTCGGCCCCGGCGGCCTCTCGCGTGAGCGAGCGGGCTTCGAGGTGCGCGACGTGCACCCCAGCCATTATGGCCGTCTCTGCCCGATACATACGCCTGAAGGTCAGAACATCGGCCTCATCCTCCGCCTCTCGACGCACGCGCGCACCAACGACTTCGGAGTCATCGAGACGCCCTACGTCCGCGTGAAGAACGGCAAGGTGACGGATGAGATCGTAAACCTGAACGCGCTCGACGAGGAGCTCGAATACATCGCGCACGGCGCGACCAAGCTCGACGACAAGGGGCGCATCGTCGCGGACCAGGTCGAGGCGCGCCACAAGGGCGATCCGGTCATCGTTCCGCGCGAATCCGTCACGCTCATGGACGCGTCGACGTATCAGATGTTCTCAGTGGCGACCGACATGATCCCGTTCGTGGATCACGACGACGCGAACCGTGCGCTCATGGGTTCGAACATGCAGAAGCAGGCGACGCCGGTGCT
>JAKAMJ010000040.1 GCA_021812955.1 bacterium
GCGACGCTCCCCCTTCTTAAGGAGTACGCCCTGCGTCACGAGCGCCTGCAGCTCCCGCTGGATAGTCTTCTCGCTGACGCCCTGCACGCGCGTCGAGATGTCCTTAATCCCCGCCTCCCCTTTGTCCTTGATGATGGCGAGTATCGTGTCCTTCCGGTCGCCGTCCTTTTGAGTGTCCTTTACACGTCCTTTACGAGCAACGGGCGTCCGCGGCGCCGAGGGCGGCTCTTGCGCCACCACCTCGCGCATAACCTTTGCGAGCGAGGGCGCTTCGTCGAGGGTAAGGTGCGGTTCGTCGTAGCCAGCCGCCTCCGCAAGGAGGAGTTCCGCTTCGCGCTCCAGGATATCTGCATTCATGGGCGAGAGGAGCTTACCCGCGCGCGCGAGCGCGAGCATGCCTGAGAGCGCAAGGAGCTCGCTCGCGAGCGCTTCGGCATTCGCGCCCGGCATGGCCGCGTCGAGGATACCGAGCGCGATGGCTTCCGCCCGGCGGCGGAGTGCCGGCGTCCTCTCGAACGCTGGGGAGACAAGCAGCACCGCTTTCGCAATCCGCTCGGCCTTCTTGTACACGAACACCTTTTGTATGTCCTTTGTAAAAACCGAGGAAAATGCCTGTTTCGAAAGGACAAAGTCGGCAGATTTGCTTGCGGCAACCGCTGTGCTTTTCTGCGTGTCTTTTTGCTGTCCTTTATTGTCCATGAGGGTGATATGGGACAGTATAGGACGTGTCTTAGAAGGAGCGCAAGAGCCTGAGGTGGAAGTGCCTACCGACCTGGGAAGCGCCGGTGCCCCGCACCCTGTCTCATTTCCCTCGCGGAGCACGGCGCGCCTCTCTGAATCGGCCCGCCTACGACAATTTTCTTCCAGCACCGCAAGGCTGTGAGAAAATTGTCGCCTCCGTCTCCGCTCATTCGCACGGGTACGCCGCACCGGCGCTGCGGCGCCAGTGCTGCGCGGAAATCGATCTCTACCTCTACCGGGGTGATACAATATGATGCATCTATGGCGGGAAAGAGTAAGAAGAATGCAAAGCGCGCGCGCAAGGGCGTGGCACGAGATGATGAAATCAAGGAGTTCGACGCGCTCGTGCGATTCGCGACCACCATCGTGCTCATCGCAGCCGGCGTGCTGCTTGCCCTTGCTGCCCTCGGAAGCGCCGGCCCCGTGGGCGATACGGTCTTCGGCGCCGCGTATGCGGTAGTGGGTATCGGAGCCTTCTGCCTCCCCATCGCGCTCGTCGGCATCGGCATCGCGGCGGGCATGAAGCGCCGCGCGCTCGCACCGCTCACCGCTTCCGGCATCGTGCTTCTTTTGGCTGGCGTCCTCGCCTTTGCCGGACTCACCCCGAACACGCACTGGGGCGGTGTCGCAGGCGGCGCTATCGGCCACGCGCTTGCCGGACTCTTCGGCGTGGGCGGCGCCGTCGTGCTCCTTCTCGCCATAATCGCGCTTGGCATCGCCGTACTTGTGGACCTTGAGTGGCTCGCGGAGTTCGTCGTCGGCTGGTACGACCGCCTGACCGCGCGCGTCGGCACGCGCGAAGATGACGACGAACAAGTCACCGTGGTCGGCATTCCTGACACCGATGAGTCTGAATCCCATGACGAGGAATCGGACGAAGATGCCGAAGCCGAAGAACTTGAGGAGCTGCCCGAGCGCGAGCCCACGGTGAACGTGTTCAATGAGCGCGACCTGCCGCCTGGGAAGCCGGCGAAGCAGGGCATCGCGAACTTCGACGCCGAATACTCGCCTCCCCCGCTCTCCTTGCTCGGCGCCGATAAAGGCAAGCCGGAAGTGGGCGACATAAAAGCGAACGCGAACATCATTAAGCGCACGTTCCAGAACTTCGGCATCAATGTCGAGATGGACGAGGTGTCGGTGGGCCCCACGGTGACCCGCTACGCCGTGAAGCCGGCCGAAGGCGTCCGCCTTTCAAAGATCGTCTCACTCGCATCGAACCTCGAGCTCGCCTTGGCGGCGCACCCGGTGCGCATCGAAGCGCCGATTCCGGGGAAGTCTTTGGTCGGTATCGAGGTGCCGAACGCCGCGAAGGCAACCGTCGGCCTCGGCGGGCTCCTCGCCGCGCACGAGTGGAGCGCGAATGGGAAGCCTTTGCTCGCCGCCTTGGGCCGCGACATCAGCGGCGCGCCGCACTACGTGAACGTTGCGAAGATGCCGCACGCCTTGGTGGCGGGCGCGACCGGTTCTGGCAAGTCGGTCGCCATCCACGCACTCATCACTTCCCTCCTCTACCGGAACGGCCCGAACCAGCTGCGCTTCATCATGGTCGATCCGAAGCGCGTGGAGCTCACCTTGTACAACGGCATCCCCCACCTGCTTACGCCCGTCATCACCGACCCGAAGAAAGCCATCCTGGCTTTGAAGTGGGCGGCCAAAGAAATGGAACGCCGCTACAACATACTCGAAGCCGAGCAGGTGCGCGACGTGGAGAGCTACCACAAGACCGTGTACGAGCCCGCGAAGAAAGACGACGTGGACGAGATGCCCGAGGCGCTCCCCTACATCGTCATCGTCATCGACGAACTCGCCGACATCATGCAGAGCTTCCCGCGCGAACTCGAGGCCTCGATCGTGCGCCTCGCGCAGATGAGCCGCGCGGTCGGCATCCACCTCATCCTTTCGACGCAGCGCCCGTCCGTGAACGTCATCACCGGCCTCATCAAGGCGAACGTGCCTACGCGCGTCGCCTTGCAGGTGGCTTCGCAGATAGACTCGCGCACTATCCTCGACGGCTCGGGCGCCGAGACCTTGCTCGGCGCGGGCGACATGCTCTACCTTTCGGCCGATATGCAGAAGCCAGTGCGCCTTCAGGGCGCATGGGTTTCGGAAGTCGAAGTGAAGAAGATCGCGCAGTACATAAAGAATCACAACGCGGGCGATTTGAATACGATAGACATGCAGGGGAACGGCATCGTGGTGGCCGACGCGCTCGACTCGATAGGCCTCGCGAGCATGAGCGACGACGAAGACGTCGACGACGACCTCTACGAAGAAGCGCGCGTGGCCGTGGAAGAAGCCGGTCGCGCATCGACCAGCTACCTGCAACGGAAGCTGAAGATCGGCTACTCGCGCGCCGCGCGCCTCATGGACGTGCTTGAGGCGAAGGGCGTGATCGGCGCGGCCGACGGCAGCAAACCGCGCGAAGTGCTCTCTCGCGGCGGCGCCCTAGGCGCACCGGAGGATTCAGACGACGACGCCTTCTGATGACCCGTCTCCTGCTTGCCGCCGTGCTCGCGGTGCTCGTCGGCTACGGGCTCCTTGAGGCGTATCCCCTCCTTTCGGGGCCGTCACTCACCATTGCCACCCCCGCAAACGGCGCGGCCGAGCCGAACGGCCTCGTCACCGTCTCGGGCTCTATAAGGCGCGTCGTCGCCCTCACCCTCGACGGCGCTCCGATCCTACCGGAGCAGGACGGCAGTTTTTCGTCAACGATTTCCCTTCCCGCAGGCAGCGCTATACTAACGCTTACCGCAAGCGACCGCTTCGGGCGTTCCATTACCAAGACGCGCACTGTGTTCGTATCGAGCAGCTCGCCGCTAACCAATAACTAATCATGCCCGTAAAGAAGAAAGTCGCGAAAGCCCCGAAAGAGCTCGGCGTCGCCGCAGAAACGAAAGACGAGAAGCAGAAGAGCATCGAGCGTGCACTCGCGCAGATTCGTACGAAGTTCGGCGACGAAGCCATCACCACCTACGGCGCCGGCAAGATAGAGAAGATTCCGTCCATCTCGACCGGCTCCATCGGCCTCGACGCTGCGCTCGGCATCGGTGGCCTCCCCCGCGGGCGTATCATCGAGATTTTCGGCCCGGAGTCTTCCGGCAAGACGACGCTCGCCTTGCACACCATCGCCGAGGCACAGAAAGCAGGCGGCATCGCGGCGTTCGTCGACGCCGAGCACGCCCTCGACCCGGAATACGCGCGCAAGATCGGCGTGAAGCTGCCTGAGCTTCTCATCAGCCAACCCGACACGGGCGAGCAGGCGCTCGATATCGTCGAGAGTCTCGTGAGGAGCGGCAACGTGGATGTCATCGTCGTCGACTCGGTCGCAGCGCTGACCCCGAAGGACGAAATCGAGGGCGAGATGGGTCAGCAGCACGTCGGCAAGCAGGCGCGCCTCATGAGCCAGGCGCTCCGGAAACTCACCTCGATCGTCGCGCGCTCTAAGACCATCGTCATCTTCATCAACCAGATACGCATGCAGATCGGCGTCATGTTCGGCAACCCGGAGACGACGCCAGGCGGCAAAGCCTTGAAGTTCTACACCTCGGTGCGCCTCGACATCCGCCGCATCGCTTCAATCAAAAAAGGCGAGGAGGTGGTGGGCGGCCGCGTGCGCGTGAAGGTGGTGAAGAACAAGGTCGCCGCGCCCTTCAAGACTACCGAGTTCGACCTGCTCTACAACGAGGGCATAAGCAAGGAGGGCGAGCTCATCGCGCTGGGCGAGAAGTACGGACTCGTGAGTAAGAGCGGCGCCACCTACAAGATGGGCGACGAGAAGCTCGCGGTCGGCTACGATGCCACGCGCTCCTACTTGCGCGAACACAAAGACATCGCCAAGAACCTCTTGAGGCAGATACACGAGAAGCTCGCGGAGCAATAAAAAACCGCCCCGAGGGGCGGTGGGCAGCTAGCTGCCCTGAGTCGTGTAGAACGAGTGAAAGCTGAGCTTCACGGCTTGTGAGATGGCGATGGGCACAAGGAGCGCGAACGCCGCAACGGCGCGCACGCCGACGCCGAGCGTTCCCATAATGCCCGCGATGAACGGTTCGCCCGGATGCGCGAGCACGGTGAGTGCGAGCGCGATACCGAGCAAGCGACCGATGGGCAACACCACGAAGAAACACTTCGAGAGCGACACGCTCGTGTTTTCGTGGAGCTCCAGGGTCGCATACACGAGCGCAATAAACCCGAAGAGCATGAGTGCCACGAGTATCGGGAGTGCACTCACCGAAGTGGCAAACCGTGCCGATGCCTCAATCATCGCGACCCAAGTCGCAAAAGCAATCGCTACCGTCACGAGCGAGTAGTGCTTGAGGTGGAGCGCGACGACGCCGATACCGACGAAAATCGTGCTCATGACGATGGCGGGGTCACCGCCAAACGCAATCGCCAGCACGCCCGCGAGCGCCGTTAAGGTCGCGGGAATCGCCTCGATCCACCGCAGGTACCGCACGAACTCAGAGGAAACCTTGGTTTCCATGACAACCTCCAGTTTTGAACCGGAATCATTTCCGATTCTCCGCAGCTCTTATACCGCGCCCTACACCTAGGCGCAACCGCTATCCGCCTAAGGGCGCGTAGTAGCTCACGATGCCGCGCACGATTTCGCGCGCAAAGAAGAGGAATGACGCGACCGTGATGACGACGAGCCCCTGCACCACGAAACGCGTGTGGAGGAACGCGTACACGAGGTAGCGCAGGTGGCCGAAGAAATCCTGAGGGCCGTTCTCGAAGACCTTTGCAACCCATACTTCCCTGCCGATGCCCCACAGGGCGATACCCGCGACGCCGAAGGCGAACACGCCGCCCGAGACGACGATGCGCAGCCAGCTGATGCGCCGCACGCGACGCATGACGACTGACTCTATGTTAGAAGAGTTATCCATAGTGAACAGTAACCGCTGTTTCAAAGCCTGCTCCGCAGCTATGCCCCAAAACCGGCCTTGGGCCGCTAGGCCAAGTCTTACCAATTTTTTTGGCATACCTGCTCCGTTGAATGGCTTTAAAACAGCGGTTAGTCATATTTTTGTTCATCATACACTTTCGCGAACTCTTTTTTGGCTCGGTGCACGCGTGTCTTCACCGCGGGCACGGAAAGGTTTTCCGCAGCGGCTATCTCCTCCTGGCTCTTCCCTTCGATGAACTGCAGGCG
>JAKAMJ010000041.1 GCA_021812955.1 bacterium
CGTGAGCGGAGCCGGCTCCGCGCGGCCGGTCGAGAGCGCGAAGAGCGACGGGAGAGAGAATATGATCGCGCCGGAGACGAGCGTGAGCACTGCGGCGGTCTTGAGCAGCGTGCGTATCTGATCCTTGGGCATGTCCGCATGATACCAAAGACGCGGCTGCACGGGCGAGGGGGCGGGGGTATACTGAATCTTATGTATCTCAAGGTGCTTGTCGCTCCGGGGGCGCGGAAAGAGTCCGTCGAGGAGCGTGCTCCGAAAAAAGGCTCGGTGGGAGAGCCGTCGCTACTCATCTCCGTGCGAGAGCCGGCAGCCGGGAACCGTGCGAACGACCGCGTGCGCGAGCTGATAGCGCTCCGGTTCGGCGTGCCGACGGCGCGCGTGCGCATACTGACAGGGCACCATTCCCGCGCTAAGATGATAAGCATTACCGACTAAGCGCATGCGTATGAACATCACCATCAAAGCGACGAAATACACTCTCAGTCCTGAAGCGGAAGCCTCTCTAAAGGAGCGGCTTTCGGCTGCTGCCCGTTTGCTTGGCGACGACGCCGATCGCGCGCTGCTTGAGATAGAGATAGAGTCAGCACCACCGGAGGGGCGTTCGTCCGAGCCGTGCCGCCTGGCAGCCCGGATCAGCGTCAACGACGACGTGTTTTATGCGGTCGCCGTGAAGCCGAATCCGGAGACGGCGGCTGACCGGGTGAGAGGAGAGCTGGAGGCAGAGATACGGCGCTCACGCGGGCGTGCGCGGAAGCTCTTCAAGCGCGGAGGTGCAGCGCTCAAGAAGATGCTGCGATTCGGTAGGTAGTCTCGCGCTTCCCCTCGGGAACGACGCGGAGGACGCGGAATTCGCCTTTGGCGAATTCCGCGCTAGTTATCTTCATCCTCTTCCCGTTCTCGAAAAAATATGTGCCGATGCTGTCGGCGTAGGCGCGGTATTTGTTCCAATTTTCTTTTGCCGGCGCGGAAAGATCGAGCAGTCCGTCTTCTTTCTTGATCTTGTACGCGCGCGAGACGAGGGAGGCGTCCTGCGCGATGGGCGCGACTTCGCCGCGCTCAAACGCTGGAAGGGTGCCGGCGAGTAGGCGCGCGCCTATCTCGATAAGTCGCGCGCGCAGCTCGCGCGCGGTTTCTTTTCCGCCGATTGCGGTTTCTTCTTGAGCGATGATGTCGCCTGCGTCCATCTCCTTCACCATTTTCTGAATCGTTACGCCAGTCGTTGTGTCGCCGGCGAGCAGAGCTGTTTCGAGTGGTGTCGCGCCGCGATATTTCGGCAAGAGCGAGTAGTGCACGTTGAGCGCGCCTTTCGGGAATGCGGCGATGAGCTCTTCGGGGAAGAGTTTGCCGTACGCTACGACGAGCGCATAGTCGCAGTCGTAAGCGCGAATCGCCGCCAGCGCATCGGCGTCGAGCTTCTCGGGAGTGAGGACGGGGATATCATGCGCGAGGGCGAGCTCTTTCGTAGGGCTCGGCGTGAGAATAAGGCCGCGGCCGCGCGGCGCGTCGGGCGACGTCACGACGAGCGCGGGCACGAACCCGCGTTCGATGAGCGTCGCGAGCGTTTCGCTCGCGACGCGTGGCGTGCCGAAATAGGCGAACTTAGCCATGAGCGTGCCGTTCGCGCGGGACCTCGATCAGGTGTTCGGCGTGGTCTATGAAAAGCGTGCCGTTCAGGTGGTCGGTCTCGTGCTGGAATATCTGCGCAAGGAGGCCGCCGCCGCCGCGCTCGAAGCGCGAGCCGTCAAGATTGCGCGCCCGTACTGTGGCGCGCTCGTGGCGGATTACAGTGCCGTAGACGCCTCGTGTAGAGAGGCAGCCTTCGTCCATGACTGCGCGCCGGCGCGAGGTCTTTATGATTTCCGGATTGATATACACATCGACGCGTGGCGGTCCGACCGCCACGTCAGACGTGGCGGTCGGACCGCCACGCGTGCCAACAGGCGGGGGAGGCAGGACGCGATCCATCCGCACGATGAAGATGCGATATGGTACTGCGATCTGCGGCGCGGCGAGCGCGACGCCCTCGAGCTCCGGGTCGAGGGCTTCCTTCATGTCGTCGATGATGCGCGCGAGCTCCGGCGTTCCGAACATCTCTTCGGGTACCGGTTTCGCTATGTCGCGCAACACTTCAGCTCCATCTTGCACGATCTCTTTCATGTGCTGCACTATATCACCTTTGCTGCCGCATTCCACTCGTGCAGCCGCATATTGGTTTAATCATCCAAATGATTAGTGCTTGGTCGGGTCGAGCTCCCACCAGAACGTCTTGCTGAAATTTTTTGCCTGGCTGCAGACGCTTTTCAGATAATAGAGGTCTTTCGTGGGAATCTGCTCGAGCACGACACCGAGGTGCGCCATTGTGATGGGCGGGAGACCGTCCTGCTTGCGGGCGACATTCAAATGGCGCTGGAAGAAGCGCATGATCTCGCCGCGCTCGGTCAGGCGTTTCTTGCCGCGTGGAGCTGCTGCGAGTTTCTTTTCGAATCCCGGCATCATGTCGCCGATGGCCTTCATAAGGCCTATTGTACCTTCCGGATACGTCGCGTGGTAGTATGTCGATACGGTATGAAGGAATCTTTCGTAATCAACGGACTCGGAGGGCAGCATACGCTCAATGGAGATATCCCGGTCCGCGGTGCGAAGAATGACGCGCTCAAGATCATGGCCGCGTCGTTCTTGTTTAAGGACACTGTGGCGATCACGAACGTGCCGGATATCGACGACATCGGCGCGTTGTCTGCGCTCATGCAGAGCCTCGGCGCGCGCGTAGCGCGCGCCGAGCGACGGGTCGAAGTATCTGCGCCGACCGAGACCGACACGACGCTCGACCGCGTGATGACCAAGAAGTTCCGCGCCTCGGTCGTCTTGATGGGCCCCGTTCTCGCGCGTTACGGAAAGATATCGCTTCCGCACCCGGGCGGCTGCGTGATCGGCGCGCGCCCTATCGACCTCTTCCTGCGAGCGTTCCAGAAGATGGGCGCGACGTATTCGATAGATGACGAGTATTATCACATCGAGACGAAAGGCGGGAAATTGCACGGCGCGGACATATTCCTCGACATCGCGAGCGTAGGCGTCACCGAGACGGTGATGATGGCGGCGACGCTCGCGGAGGGAACGACTATCATCCGCAACGCCGCGATGGAGCCGGAGATCCAGAATCTCGCGACGTATCTCGTTGCCTGCGGCTCAAGGGTTGAAGGCGTCGGCACGCCGACGCTCACCATCCACGGAGGCGACGTACTTGAATCTAAAGGGCTCGAGTACAAGGTAATTCCGGATCGCATCGAGACCGGCAGCTTCCTGGTACTAGCAGCGCTCGCGGGCGACGAAGTGCGCGTTACCGACTGCGACCCGAGCCATGTCCGCGCGTTGCTATCGCTGCTCGAGCAGGCCGGGGTGCAGTTCGAAGTCGGAGAGGACGCCATTACGGTGCGCAAGCCTGCAGTGCCGTACAAGGCGGTCAACGTCAAGACGCATGAGTACCCGGGCTTCGCGACCGACCTGCAAGCGCCCATGACCATATTCCTCACGCAGGCCGATGGCGAGAGTCTCGTGTTCGAGACGATGTTCGAAGGCCGCCTGAATTACACGCAAGACCTGATCAAGATGGGCGCCGACATCACGATGTTCGATCCGCACCGCGTGATGGTGCGCGGCCCGAAGCTGCTTACGGGCCGCGAGCTCGATGGCCCCGACCTGCGCGCCGGGTTCGCGTACATCATCGCGGGCATCATCGCGAAGAAGCGGTCCGTCATTTACAACGTCAGCCATATCGACCGCGGATACGAGAAGATGGAGGAGCGCCTCCGCGCCATCGGCGTCGATATTACCAGAGTCGCTGAATAACCTATGTCTTTTTTCTCACCAAAGCTCGGCATCGATCTCGGAACTACGAACGTGCTCGTCTTCGTCCCCGGCAAAGGAGTCGTCATAAACGAGCCGTCCGTCGTCGCTGTCTCTCGGGAGCGCGGGAAGATGGGCAAGAACAAGATATTGGCGATAGGCATCGAGGCGAAGAAGATGATCGGCCGCACGCCGGACGATATCATCGCGTATCGCCCGATGAAGGACGGCGTCATCGCGGACTACCGCGTGACTGAAGCGATGCTTCGCTATTTCATGCGCAAGGCGCTCGGATGGAACCCGTTCCGCCCGACGGTGCTCGTGTCGGTGCCGGCCGGAGTCACCTCGACCGAGAAACGCGCCGTCATCGAAGCGGCGATGAAGGCTGGCGCGAAGAACGCGTACGTTGTGAAAGAACCGATCCTAGCCGCCATCGGCGCTGGAATACCTATCCACGAGCCGGTGGGCCGCATGGTCGCGGATATCGGCGGCGGCACGATAGACGTCGCAGTGGTATCGCTGGGAGGCATCGTCGCGTCCACATCGGTGAAATGCGCAGGCAACCGCCTCGATCGTGCCGTCGCCGATTACGTGAAGAAGCATTACAATCTCTCGATCGGCGACAAGACGGCGGAAGAGATAAAGATACGCGTGGGCGCGGCCGTGCCTATGAACGAAGAGCTTGTCATGCCGGTAAAAGGCTCCGATCTCGTGTCCGGCCTGCCGCGCACCATCGAGATTTCCACGAATGACATCGTGCAGTCGATGTCGCGCGAGCTCCGCGAGATGACGCAGGCGGTGCGCAAGGTGCTCCAGGACACGCCGCCCGAGCTAGCGGCAGATATCATCGACAACGGCATCATCCTCACGGGCGGCTCGTCTCAGCTGCGCCAGATGCCCGAGCTCATGTATCGCCGCACGGGCGTGATGGCGAAGCTCGCGCCGGACCCGTACTACTGTGTCGCGCGCGGCACCGGCATCGCGCTCAAGCATCTGAATACCTATCAGAAAAGTATCTTGGCGAAGCAATAGCCTCGCAAAAGCCCGTATCCGCTGCGTCTTGTATAATGCAAATGATGCACCACGCGTTTGTCATCGAATCGGAGGCTGAGGAGGGGATTGGTGCTGCGCTCGCATGGGTGGAGAAGGAGTTGGGTGTAAAGACGGAAAATAATCCCGATATTTCGGTCCTGCGTCACGGGTTGTTTTCGGTGGCGGATGCGCGGCGAGTTTCCGAACTCGCCGCGGGGGTTGCATTTGCGGGTGAATCGAAGGCGATAATCATCGCGGCAAGTCGCGCGTATCACGAAGCGCAGAACGCATTGCTCAAGGTCTTTGAGGAGCCGCCGGCGGGCACCTATCTTTTCTTGATAATGCCGTCGCTCGGCGGCTTGCTCCCCACGCTCCGATCCCGTGTCCATGTTCTTGACCGGAATGTAAGACACCAGGTGTCTTACATTCCGGAGAGTGCGCGGGAGTTTTTGAAAGCGACGAAAGAGAAGCGCAGCGCGATGATAAAAAAGATCGCCGAGCACAAGGGCGGTGACGCCGCTGT
>JAKAMJ010000042.1 GCA_021812955.1 bacterium
GAGGGTTGAGGGCGCCGGAAGAATATGAGCAGGAAACCATCATCCACGGCGACGCGCTCGTGCCGATCATCTCGCTCGCGTCGGTCGCGGCGAAGGTGACGCGCGACCGGTTGATGGTCGAGCTTGCGCGGGAGTATCCGCAGTACGGTTTCGAGACGCATAAGGGCTATGGCACCCGGGCGCACCTGGAAGCCATCCAGGAATACGGCATGTGCGCGCTGCACCGCCGTTCGTTCGTGCACCTTGCACAATACGGCAAATAGGGTATAGTTTTATCGGGTGTCCAGCCATGGGGGCAAAGGGCACGCAAAGATCTTTGATGGAGGGAAAATGAAAAAGTACGGAGTTGGGGGAAAAGAGTACAGGGTAATATCGAAGCACCGCGCTGCACTGGCTGGCACAGCTTTTGCAAAAAGCTGCTCAGAGTGCGCCGGCTGCGGCGGAACGGTCGTTCGAAAGGGCGACGGCCGGCCGATGATGCGGTGCTCTCGCACCGCGAATGGCAAGCCTCGGCTCGTCACAGAGCCGGAAGCATTGCACTGCGACACGACGCGGCCGCCAGAGCTAGTAGATCTTGCGGCAAAAGGGATCTACGACGACTACTATAAGGGAGTCTGCCCGCTCCCGTAATCACGGTTCCGGCGTCTGCCGGCCGCAGCCGCGGAAATCC
Source organism: bacterium (assembly GCA_021812955.1). GTDB lineage: Bacteria > Patescibacteriota > Minisyncoccia > Phycocordibacterales > Phycocordibacteraceae > C7867-001. Next base: position 671 of record JAKAMJ010000042.1, read on the forward strand.
TGAAAGGATTTCCGCGGCTTTTGATTTTTTATGAGGTACATGGTAGGGTAGCCAGTATGTCAGTACGCATGCGCCATACCAGAGGGCACACCGGCAACCGCCGGTCTCATCACGCGCTTAAGGCGACGAATGTCATCGTCGATGAGAGCGGCAGCCTCCGCCTCCCGCATCGTCTAGACGAGACGACTGGCATGTACCGCGGCAAGCAGATCGCTCCAGCGAAGGCTCCGCGCGTGGCGAAGGCGCCGAAGCTGAAGGGCGTTTCTACGGAACCTGCCGCTCATCACGATCACGGCCACGCGCACGAAGAGCACGAGAACGCGGAGCTGAAGTAGGCCGCGGGCTTGTCAGGCGGAAATCCCGCGGGCGCGCTTGCGCGCCCGCGGGATCTGCTATACTGGGCGGATAACCAGATCTTTCCATGACCAACCGGCACCTCGCACGTTCCATAGTATTGCAGACGCTCTTCGAATGGGATACCGCGCACGCCAAAGAGGCGGATGTCGCCGGCATCCTAGCGCGCAATGCCGCCGAATTCGGCGGCGAGGACATGGACCGGTCGTTCATGGAAGGGCTGCTCGACGGCGTGCTCGCCAAACGCGCCGACATTGACCTGGTCATCAGCAAGGCAGCGCCCGAATGGCCGCTCGAGCGCATCGCGCCGGTCGATCGCAATATCCTCCGCATCGGGCTCTACGAGCTTCTTTTCGCCGATCGAGCGCAAGTGCCGGCGAAGGTGGCCATCAACGAGGCCATCGAGCTCGCGAAGACGTTCGGCGGCGAGTCGAGCGGGCGGTTCGTGAACGGCGTCCTCGGCGCCGTGTACAAGGAGCTTGGCGAGCCGGGAAAGGACGAGCAAGGAGAAAAGAAAAGCGGCAAGGTGCGCTACGAAGACATGCCGGTGCAGCGGCTGGGCGGCGCGGTGGTCTACAGCAAGCACGAAGGGCAATACTATCTGGCGCTCGTGCACGACGTCTTCGGGCACTGGACGCTCTCCAAGGGCAAGATCGGCGACGCTCCTGAAGTCGCGAACGAGACCGACGAGGAAGGTACGGCGCGCAAGGTCAAAGAAGAGATCGGGCTAGGCATCGTAATCGAGGAGAAGGTCGGCGAGAACGAATATGTGGCTTCTCACCCGGAGAAGGGCAAGTACCGCAAGCATGTCGTGTATTTCCTAGCGCGCGCCGATTTCGAGCCGCTCGTGTTGCAGCAAGGCAAGGGCGGGCTCGACGACGCGAAATGGTTCCGCCTCCAAGACATCATTGACTTGAATTTCTATGATGATATGCTTCCCATCGTCACGGTAGCCGTCCAGAAACTCCTCGACCTCGCCAGCAGAAAGCATGCCTGATTTCTCTCAACTCGAACAACGCATCGGACATCCGTTCACGAAGCCCGGCCTCCTGGCAGAGGCGTTGACGCACCGCTCGTACCTGAACGAGCATCGCGGGTATGCCGGCGCGCACAACGAACGGCTTGAGTTCCTGGGAGACGCCGTCCTCGAGCTGGCCTCGACGGATTTCCTTTTCAAGAAGTTCCCCGCGAAGCCGGAGGGCGAACTCACGAGCTATCGCGCGGCGCTCGTGAACACGGTCTCGCTCTCCGAGAGCGCGCAGACGCTCGGCGTAGGCGAGTTCCTATTGCTCTCGAAAGGCGAAGCGAAAGACACCGGCCGCGCGCGCGACGTGATCCTCGCTGACGCGTTCGAGGCGATCATCGGCGCGCTCTATCTCGACGCGGGATACTCTGCTGCCGAAGCGTTCATCCTGAAAAACATCTGCGCGAAGATCGACGAGGTCATCGCCAAGCGCGCGTACCAGGACGCGAAGAGCCGCTTCCAGGAGGTCGCGCAGGAGAAGCGCGGCATCACGCCGAACTACGAGACGCTGTCCGAAGTCGGCCCTGACCACGCCAAGGTGTTTACGGTCGGCGTGTTCATCGGTGAGAAGGGAATCGCGAAAGGGGAAGGGAAGAGCAAGCAGGAAGCAGAGCAGGCCGCAGCACAGGCGGGGCTTGACAAGATGGGGTGGTAGGAGGTATATTCGCATAAGCGGTTCAGACTTAAGCTGGACCGAAGCTGGAGGCCTGTGCCTCGTGTTGTTGCGCCACACCCGACGGGTAGTGGCGCTTTTTATGCGGTATAATTATCAGTGATGCTCAAGCGTCTTGAAATCGTCGGGTTCAAATCATTCGCGAAAAAGACCGTGCTCGATTTCGTGAACACGACGACGGCGATCGTCGGGCCCAATGGCTCGGGCAAGTCGAACGTCGCCGAGGCGTTCCGCTTCGCGCTCGGCGAGCAGTCGATGAAGAGCATGCGCGGCAAACGCGCCGAGGACCTCATCTGGGGCGGGTCGCACTTGGTGCCGCGCGCGAATCGCGCTGCGGTCGTAATCGTCTTCGACAATTCCCGGCGGCAGTTCAAGATCGACTTCGACGAGGTCGCGATCGAGCGCGCGGTCTTCCGAGACGGCACGAGCGAATACTCGATAAACGGCTCGCGCGTGCGCTTGCGCGATATCGAGGAATTGCTCGCGAGCGCGAATATCGGCGAGACTGGACACCATATCATTTCCCAGGGTGAGGCTGACCGGATATTGCTCGCGTCGCCGCGCGACCGTCGTGCGATGCTCGAGGATGCGCTCGGGCTCAAGATGTACGAGTTCAAGAAGCAAGAAGCGCTCAAGAAGCTTGAAAAGACGGACGACAATATCGCGCAAGTGAATTCGCTCCGGCGGGAGCTCGCGCCGCATCTGCGGTTCCTGGAGAAACAGGTCGAGCGGCTCGAGCGCGCAGACGGCTTGCGAGCGGAGCTCGTCAAGCTCGCGCAGGCGTATTTCGCGATAGAAGATGCGTACCTCGCGCACGAGCGGCTGCGCGTCGAGCGCGAGAAGCACGAAGCGTCCGAACGGCTCGCGGTGGCGGCATCGGAGCTCGCGAGCATCGAGGAGCGCGAGACGACCGATACCGAAGGGCTGAAGCTGTCTGCGGCGGCGCGCGAGGCGGAGCGCGATGCTGAACGGATCGCCATGGAGCGCGCCGCGCTCGCGCGCGAGATCGGCCGGGTCGAAGGCGCGCTTGCTGCGGCGAAAGAGCGCAGCGCGCGCGTGGCGCGCGAGCCATACGCGAAAGTGCCGCGCGAAGACCTGCTCACGCTCTCGCACGAGGTCAACAAGCAGAGCGAGGAGGCTGCGTCGCCAGAGGCGGTGCGGGCGGCGCTGACGGAAGTCGCGAAGCTGATAAGGGCGTTCGTGAGCCGTTTCGCGTCTCCGGCGGATGACCTGCTCGCCGACGAAGAGCGAGCCGCGTACGCGCTCGAGAACGAGCGCGCGGAGCTTCTTGATAAGGACGGGCGGCTCTCGGAAGAGCACGAGCGCTCGAAGCTCGCGGCGGCGCGCGCGCGCGAGTCGCTCGCGGCGTACGACGAGACCGGGCGTGAGATGCGCCGCCGGACTCTCGACCTGGCGCAGTCGAAAGCGCGCGAAGAGAACGCGCTCGCCGCGCTCGCTGCAAGCGAACGCGAGATAGCGCGTCTTGCCGGAGCGCTTGATCGCGACAAAGCCGAAGCCGGCGCGCTCGCGGGGCTCGCGGCAGTCTCGTACGAGCCGCTCGCTGCTGCGCCCGAAGAGCACCGGCACGCGCAGGAAGAGCGCAAGCGCGCGCTTGAGCGCGTGAAGATCCGCCTTGAGGAGACGGGCGGCACGGGCGAAGACATCCGCCAGGAGCACAAAGAGACGAAAGAGCGCGAAGCGTTCCTTGCTGCGGAGCTCGATGATCTCGCGAAGTCGGCGGCGAGCCTGCGCGAGCTCATCAGCGACCTGGATGCGGAATTGGCGAAGCATTTCTCCGAAGGCTTGGCGAAAGTGAACACGGCGTTCGGCGGGTATTTTGCGCTCATGTTCGGCGGTGGCGGCGCGCGGCTCACGCTTGAGGAGGCAGAGGGCGCGGAAGAAGACGAAGAAATAGCCGGGGATGCGCAGAGGCGCGCGGGCATCGAGATAGCCGTCAGCCTGCCTAAGAAGAAAGTCCGCGCGCTCATGCAGCTCTCGGGCGGCGAGCGCGCGCTCACCTCGATCGCACTCATCTTCGCGATGTCGCAGGTCAATCCGCCGCCATTCCTGATACTCGACGAGACCGACGCGGCGCTCGACGAGGCGAACTCGCGCCGCTATGGCGACATGATCGACAATCTTGCGAAGCGTTCCCAGCTCATCGTCATCACCCACAACCGCGAGACCATGTCCCGCGCGGGCGTCCTCTACGGCGTTACCATGGGCCACGACGGCATCTCCAAACTCCTATCCGTCAAGTTCGACGAAGCCGTTGCCGTGGCGAAATAATTTTCAGTTTTGCAGAAATACGGTATTGCGGTATGCTGGTGGCATATGACTACTATAGCCGTGCAGGTACAGGACCGGGGTGTCATCACCATCCCGAAGAGGCTCCGGGACGCGTGGGGCATCTCAAAGGGAGACATCCTTAATGTGCTCGTCGCAGACGACGCGCATGAGGCGGTCGTGCATC
>JAKAMJ010000043.1 GCA_021812955.1 bacterium
TTGCAAATGTCGCGATGTCTGCGCTTACTGCTCGAGCTTCGGCGAGAAAGCCCTCGATTTCCTCATGAATGTCCTTCTGGTCGGTATTGTTTTGCATGCGCGTGTATTTATTTGCCGGCTTACGGATAAGCGTTGACGAACGCGTCGTAGCTCCGCAGCAGAGCTGTGCGGCTCGCATCAGCGGCCTTGTCCCTGCCAGGGTGCGCGACCAGCAAGTGCTTTTCGAGGATGCCCCTGAATTCTTCAGGCAGCAGCTGAGCGTCTGAAGGCATCCCGCTTGAGCGTAGCAGAGCGGCGTTGAACCTGCGCGCGTTTTCCGGATTGTACCGGTCGGGATTCTTTCCAGCGTGCTGCCGCAGATAATCAAACCATCCGGCTATGTATTCGGAAGATGGCGCACGCGGCGCTCTCTCCGAGGTCTCCGGGCCAGAGGGGCCATCGTCCATTGCCGGGCGTTCCGCATGGTCTTCGGAGCGTGGGTGCGCCGACACGTCCTCACGCGTCTCCATCGGAGCTTCGCGCGTACGTTCCGCTGTCGCTACTGCGACGGGGCGGTTCTGTTTGATGCGCTCGAGCTGGTCGCGCTTGTCCTGATACGGTTTTGTCCGCCGGTCGGCTCGCGCAATCTTCGCGTCCAACAAGGCCTGCCTGCTTTTGAAAGCAGAGAGCTCCTTCTCTATCCTCGAACGGATCACGGCGTTCGCTCTGAAAAGTTCCTTGAGGAGCTTTCCTTCTTCTTTTTCGGAGATTCCGGAGTTTCGCAGGGACTCCTTCGCTCTTCGCTCGATGTCTTCCAGGCGTTCGATTTCCGCCTGGTGCTCCGCTTCGATGACGGACCCGGCGAGATTGAGCCGGTCGCGGCGCATCTCGAGCGACTCCATCCGGCTTTCCATCGGGCGGAGGCGTTCGCCATAGGCGCTTAAAAGCTTGTCGGCTATCGCGTCGCGACGGTTAATCCGGAGATTCTTCCTGTTTTCCGACGCTTCGATCTTCGAGTGCAGGCGGTCTATCTTATTCTTAAGGTCGAGTTCCTTCGCTCCGAGTACTCTCCCGCGCAGGGCTAGGAGGTCTGCTCCCGGCGTGCGCTGGTCTCCCATACTGGCAGCATTCCGTTCGGTGTCCTTACGGGATTCGGATAACGCCTCTGTCGCCAGTACTGCCGCGTCCATCTCGCCTTTCAGGCGAGCGGACTTTAGCTCGTGCCGATCCGCCCAGAACTGGTGATAGGCGGCAGCGAACTCGTTTACTATCCTGTACGGGCTGACGGCGACTTCCCGCGAGCGCTCGATCGCGTAGCGGCCTTCTTCGGACAACCTGTCCAATGCGTGCTTCCCGAGCGACGAAGCCCGTTCCAAAGGGCTTCGCAGCGGATCGGTCAATATCGCGCTGCGTTCTAACGATACAGGGGCGTCTTGGGCGCGGTCGTCTCTCGGCGAAATCCGTTCCGTAGCGTCCTGACGCCCGTTTGAGGGTTCTGCGTCCGGCTCAGGCACGGTCTTTGCCTCATGCCCTTCTATGGTTGCCATAGGTGCAATGGTATCACGCTCGCGTCTCGCGCCGATTGGGGCAGGAGGCGTTTTGTGAACAGTCGTGCTCCGGTCATATGACCGACCTGCGCAGATGGGAGGGGATGTGGACGAGTATCTCGTACGGTATGGTCCCGCATGCAGCGGCGACGGCTTCGACCGAGTTCGGCGCTCTCGGATCCGCGCTGAGGACGATGGCCGCGTCTCCGACGCGCGCCTCGGGGACTGCGGACACGTCTATCGAGGTGATGTTCATGCTGACTCTGCCTGCGATAGGGCAGGGTATGCCGCGTACGAGCACGACGCCTTTGTTCGAGAGCCGGCGGTCCACGCCCTCGTAGTAGCCTGCAGGAATGGAAGCGATGGCCGTCGGCGCTGAAGCCTCGAAGGTCGCGTTATATCCCACGCGCTCGCCCTGAGCGAGTGCCCGGACGGACGTTATGCTCGTCCGCATCTCGAGCGCAGGGCGGAGGTCGAGCGATTCGGTCGAGACGTTGAATCCGTAAAGCCCGATGCCGAGGCGCATGACGTTTCCCGCCATCTCCGGCAGGCGTGCGCTCCCCGCGGTGGCTGCGCAATGGACATAACGCAATCCGGGGAACGCGGTGCGCGCCTTCGCCGCCGCCGCGTTCCAGCGCGAGATCTGCCGTTCCGTGTGCGCGGAGCCGGGCGTGTCGGCATCGGCGAGGTGCGAATAGACGCCGTCGAGCGTCAGGCGCGGGTTCGAGCGCACGAGCGCGAGCGCATCGTCGAGCTCTTCGGGCATGACGCCATGGCGATGCATGCCGGTGTCTATTTCAAGGTGTATCTTTGTCGGCGTGCGGACGAGCCGTGACGCTTCGCGCAAGTCGCTTAGCCCGATGACGCAGAACGAGATGTCGGGGAGCGTGTTCCGTACCAGGTTCTCGGCGGGCGTGTAGCCGATGACCAGGATGGGGGAGCGGACGCCCGCATTTCGCAACGCGAGCGCCTCGAAGAACGAATCGACGCAAAGGAACGGGACTCGTTCGCCTGCAAGTATCTTCCCGACCTCGCGCAGCCCGTGGCCGTACGCATTGCTCTTCAAGACCGGCGCGACGGCGACGGAAGGGCTGATCCGCTGGAAGGCGTGCAGGTTGTGCAGGATCGCGTCCCGCGAGACGGTTATGGTGACGAGGGTCCGGTACGGGCGCTTCATCTTGCGGAACCGTCGCAGGATTTTGCGAGCCCAATTCCCGAAATCGAGCGTCATGAGCTGAGTATACTGCTTCTGTGCGCGAAGTCTGCTATGCTCAGTGAGTGCGAGGAACGGGCATGTGGCGGAACTGGTATACGCGTACGTCTCAGAAGCGTATCCCGTAAGGGTTGGGAGTTCGAGTCTCCCCATGCCCACCAGCACCCTTAGCTCAGTTGGTAGAGCAACCCCTTTACACGGGGAAGGTCGGGGGTTCGAGTCCCTCAGGGTGCACAGACAGAAGGGTTGGCACAGGTGTATCATGTGCGCATGGAAATATGGCGCTTTGAGAGTAATGCTAAAAAGCAGACATTCTTGTCGATCGTGTTTGTGCTGGTCGGGGTCGTGCTGATGATAGTCGCGAGGCACAACGCGGCCGGCTTCTGGCTCGGTGCGCTGCTGGCGCTCATCGGCGCGTATGCATTGGTCGCAGGCGCGAAGAAGCAGGTCACGGTGGTCGATTTCAATAGCATGAACATCACCGTCGAGACTTTTGGGTTGTTCAGTACGAAGAAGCGGGGAATCCGCTTTGACGATATAGCCGATATCCTGATAGGACGCCTGGGGAGATCGACAACCGCCGTGGTTTTTTACTCCCTGGTCTTGAAGTTGAAAAGCGGCGAAGAGTACACATTGTTTCCACCGGGATATTTTTACGAAGATTGTTTTGATCGCGACGTTATGGAAAAGAGAAGGAGCGCGCTCATGAAAGCCATCGCTCTGAAGGCGTAGTCGGCATGGAAATCCCTATCCTCTACGAAGATGCCGACGTGCTTGTCATCAACAAGCCCGCGGGGCTCATCGTCCACAGCGACGGGCGTACCGAGGAGCCGTCGGTGGCGGAGTGGGTGCTTGAGCATTATCCGGCGCTCGCGAGCGTGGGCGAGCCGTGGACGAGTCCGCAAGGGGAGGTGGTGCCGCGCCCGGGCATCGTGCACCGGCTCGACCGCGACACGTCCGGCGTGATGATCCTCGCGAAGACGCAGGAGGCATACGCGTTTCTCAAAGAGCAGTTCCAGAGCCGCACGACGGAGAAGGCGTATCGCGCGTTCGTGTACGGCCACCCTGCAAGCGACCAGGGCACGATCGAGGCAGAGATAGTTCGCATACGCTCGATACCGCCGCGCTGGGGCGTCGCGCGCGAGGGAGAAGAAAGGAAGCACCGCGCAGCCGTTACAGACTGGCGTGTGCTCGCGCGCGAGCGCGACCCCGAGACGGGGGAGAAAGTCGCCTTTATGGAAGCGCGGCCCAAGACCGGCCGCACGCACCAGATCCGCGTCCATTTCAAGTATTTCGGCCACCCTGTCGTCGCCGACCCGCTCTACGCCAAAGGCCGCCCGTCCTTGCTAGGCTTCTCTCGCCAAGCTCTCCACGCCTTCTCCATCACGATCGACCTGCCTTGTGCAAACCAGGTATGCACAACTAGGCGTCACACCTTCGAGGCGCCCATGCCGGGGGACTTTGCCAAAGCCCTTGTTGACACTAATATAGCTATTTTGCTATAGTGGTATCGGTCGATGTTTAGTATGGCGCTCACTGTTCAGATCATCGACAAGGTCAAAGTATTTCTTGATTCTTGCTCCTCTTCAGATCGTGCAAAAATAGTAGCGGCCATTACGGTAATGGAGGCGGGGACCATAGAAATGGTTGTAACGCGGCAGATTAGCGGGTCAATACGAGAATTAAAGGTAAAGCAGTATCGTATCCTGTATTTCCAGCACGAAAGCGTTCTCTACTTCGTCGGCGGGTTTACAAAGAAGAGTCAGAAAACACCCTTACGTGAAATAGAAAACGCAAAGCAAATACGAAAAATCATCACGCAAAAATAAAACTTTCATACAACATGAACAACACAAAGACAAATAAAGAAATAAAACTCAAATGGCATTCTCTCGGCCATGTGGTTCGCGAGTCCTCCAAAGATGCGACTTTCAAGCGGGCATATGACGAAGAGCTTGCACGGCTGAATATGGCGCAGAAGATTCGCGCATTGCGCGCGGCGAAGCGAATGACCCAGAAAACTGTTGCCGACCGGGCTGGTATGCCGCAATCGGTTATTGCGCGAATTGAAAGTGGCACGCGAGGCATGTCTCTCGACACGCTCGGCAAAATAGCGGCGGTGTTGGGGAGGAAAATAGAATTGGTCTAAATCTTGTGCAAACCAGGTATGCACAACTAGGCGCCATACATTCGATGCGCCCCTGCCGGAGGATTTCGAGGCGGCGCTGGCGCGAATCGAGCAATTTGCTCTTCGATAGGGTGCGTGCTAGAGTGCGCGATATGCAGAAAGTAATAACTCCGGTCAACGCTGAAGGGCGCGCGAAGCTCGGCAT
>JAKAMJ010000044.1 GCA_021812955.1 bacterium
CTCGTCGGCTTCGCGAGCATGCTGCTGTCTTTCATGATCGCCATCGGCTTGCTCCTGGTGGTCACCATAAAAGCGAGAAGCATGGGAGCTTTCGGCGCCGATTGGGCCATGAAATGGGGGAGTCGGCTTTCTGGAGCAGCGGTCGCCGCTGGCAGTGTGGCGTGGATAGGCAGGTCTACGGTAGGGGCTGGTGGCAGGCTGGCGGCAAAGGGGTTGGGCAACACAAGATTCGGCAGGTCATTCGTGGGAAGGCCTATAGTTGACGCGCTTGAAAAGAAAGTCGCCGGCGCGAGCTTCGACGTGCGTAGCGTGGAAGCGGTAAGGAAGTTTGCCGGTTCTGCAGGGCTCGCTTTGGGTGCTGCGCAGAAAGGCGGCTACACGGCAGACGTTAAAGCCCGTGTTGAGTCGTATGAACGTGCGGCAGGCCGCATACGAGCGAAAGGAAAAGAAGCGAAAAAAGAGAAGGATGCCCTTGAGACTGCGAACAAGGCGCTTGTTGCCGCACAGAAAGACAAGGAGGATCGTTCGAAGGAATACCAGGCGATGGTTCCGGCTGAAACGGCCGCAAAAGAAGCCGCGGCTCGGCAAGCGGAGTTCGAACAGCTCGAAGCAGAAATCAAGGAAAAGACAGGCGGGGGTGTATTCAAGGCCTCTCCTGAGCAGCAGCGCGCTCTGGATGAAGCTAGACAGAAAGCAGCAAAGAGCGCAGCGGTCGCAACGAGCAGCGCCGAGGCCTTCGAAGCGCTCAAGAGCGCTGCTGCGGCGCTTGACGCAGCCGCAAAACAGCAAAAGGAAGCGGCTGGCAATGTCGGGAACGCGACAAAGGCGGAAAAACAGAAATACATAGAAAGCCTAGAATCTTGGTCAAAAAGCACTGCTTTCGGCAACATGAGCAGCGTGCCGGGTTTCTTCGGCGGCATGGTGCCCGTACTTGGCGTTGCCGCAGGGGAAGCGGCCGCTCGTCTAAAAAAGAATGCCGGCAAGACACAGGAGGAAAGAGAACTGGATGCTCTCTTGAAGAAGATAAAGAAGGCTGGTGGAGGCGGCGGGGAAGAAAAAAAAGAAGAAAAGTAAGATAATAGCAATTTATGGACACGCAAAAAGAACCAACGATAGATGACGACATCTCCGCAGTCGTGACGCAGCTGCCAGCGCCGATACGGGCGTTCTTCGTGGACGGGAAAGTCGAGACCGTCGCGAAGAATCTGACGCAGAAATATCAGTTGCATATCGACCAAGGAACGGTTGTGGAGCGTGAAATAATAATGCTGCTGCTTGGCTTGAACAGTCCAGACGAGTTCATGCAGGCGCTTGCGGAAGATGCTCGGCTGGACCGTCAGGCGGTAGAGAGCATCGCTCGCGACGTGAACGAGATGATTTTCGTGCCGTTGCGGGCACAGGAAGAACAGGCGGCGGAAGAGGCTCCCTCACAAGGGGCGGGCGCGCCGGCGCAGCCGGCGCGCAGCGGTCAAGGCTCGCCGCTGCCGCCGAAGGTAGTGATGCCGCAGGTCGTCCGCACGACCGGTTCGCTCGGTGACGCCGTGCGCCTGGCGCTCACGAAACCGGATGGGAACCTCATGCTCGAAGACCGCGAGGAGCCGCATATGGAATTCAGCGCGCCACTGGCCGCGCAGCCATCGCAAGGGACTGTGGCGCAATCCGCGCCTGCGGCGCCGCGCCCGGCAGTTAAACGTACTCCATTGCCTCGCGCGGGAGTCCGCGTAGTCGCCTACACTACAGACCCATACCGCGAGCCGATCGATGAGGGGAAGTAAGCTTCGTACGGATCCCGCACAAGATGTTGCGTTTTCGGAGCCATTCATTTATAGTGCAATTATCCCGCTAGCGCGGGTTTTCTAAATGGCAACCATCAACCAGCTTTCCCGGAAGGGTCGCAAGAACAAGGCGTCGAAGACGAGCAAGCCTGCGCTTGCCCGCGGCTTCAACGCGCTCAAGAACAGGCCGACCGGCTACGCGTCCCCGTTCAAGCGTGGCGTCTGTACGAAGGTGACCACGAAGACACCGCGCAAGCCGAACTCGGCTATTCGTAAAATCGCTCGTGTCAAACTCACCAACGGCATGGAGGTGACCGCCTACATCCCGGGCGAGACCCACAACCTTCAGGAGCACTCTGTCGTACTCGTGCGCGGCGGGCGCGTCAAGGATATCGGCGTGCAGTACACCATCGTGCGCGGGAAACTCGACACGTCCGGCCTGGAGAAGCGCCGCCGCGGCCGCTCGCGCTACGGCGCTAAGCGTCCTAAGTAATATTTAAATATTTAGATTTTTAAACATTTCACCATGCGCCGACCACTCAAGAAGCAGCGAACCTGGCGATCAGACCTGAAATACGGCTCCGAGACGCTTACCCGCTTCATAAACGCCGTCATGCTGGACGGCAAGAAGGACACCGCCCGCGCCGTGGTCTATGACGCCCTCGACGTGATCAAGGACGGAGGAGAGGAGCCGCTCGAGACCTTCGAGGCGGCGCTCCGCAACGCATCCCCGCTCATGGAGGTGCGTTCCCGTCGCGTCGGCGGGGCGAATTATCAGGTCCCGCGCGAAGTCCCGCAGAACCGCCGCCTCGCGCTCTCGTTCCGTTGGATCATCAACGCCGCTCGTAACAAGAAGGGCAAGCCGATGGCCGAGAAGCTCGCGGCAGAATTGCTCCTAGCAGCGAAGAACGAAGGCGACGCTATCAAGAAGAAGGACGAGATGCACCGCATGGCCGACGCCAACAAAGCCTTCGCCCACTTCGCGTGGTAGGTCTCTAACGTATCCACAGCAAGACGCTCCAGCCCGCGTGTCAGGCTGTTGTTTGGTATGATTAGGGGAGATTATGCCTATACACAAGGAAAAATATCAAAATACGATTTTGTATCTTTGCCAGAAACTCGGCGGAGAGATACGAGGCAAGAAGAAGCTCGTGAAGCTCCTTTACTTCGTCGATTTCGATTTTTACGAAAAGTTCGGCCGACCTATTACCGGAGCTACCTATCGCGCTCTGCCTATGGGGCCGTTCCCGTCTGATTTTGAGGGAATGATGTCCGATCTGTCCCAGAAGGGTCTGCTTATTGTTGAGCGTGTCGACGAGCGGCCAGGATATAACCCAACGGAAGTGTATCGGGCTACTGCTGCTCCGGACGAATCCGCTTTAAGCCAGGAAGAAAGGGAGATACTGGATAGGGTTGTTCTTACATATGGCCATTTAAACGGGAAACAGCTTGAGGAGTTGTCGCATGCCGAGGCTCCGTATATCGGAACGGTTCTACATGACGAAATACCTTATGAGCTCGCCTATTATCGCGGCACCGACTTCGAGGAAGCATGACCGAGGAGCTGTCGTTTCTTCGCCACGACGGCATTGAGAAGGAGATTGCCGCGCTTGAGCGGCGATTCCATACCGTTCGTGACGGTCTGGCGCGTTTCGAGTTACTCTGTAGGAAACAGTTTGACCCTGTCTCTCCACAGCAGGTGATTGCGCCAGCGAAGTTACATCGCGTCCATCAGAATGACATCTGGACTCTCTGGAAGGCGGAACTGGTCGTGCCGAATTCCGGCCTGCGCCCGAATCAATGGCCACGTCTCTGGTTTGCCGTAAAAGGCGGCATCGTGGCGTTTCTCTGCGTCGGCTCCCACGTGGATAATTATGATAACAACAACATGGACCGACTTGCTCTTGCTCGTGTTGGAGATGTGTTTTGACGCCAGTGGGGCTTTTGCATTTCCGGGGCTTTCTAGTATTGTATCCGTAACGCCACGGCGCTTTTTATTTTCCTTAACCATCCCCTATGAACCGCGATTATCCACTCGAGAAGGTGCGCAACTTCGGCATCGTCGCCCACGTCGACGCGGGGAAGACGACAACCTCTGAGCGCGTACTTTTCTACACCGGCTCCCAGCATAAGATCGGCGAGGTGCACGAGGGCCAGACGACCACCGACTGGATGGAGCAGGAGCGCGAGCGCGGCATCACGATCACCTCGGCCGCCATCACTTGCTTCTGGAGCAAGACGAGCGAGAAGGACAAGAAAGATGCGTCCAAGAAGTTCCGTTTCAATATCATCGACACCCCTGGGCACATCGACTTCACCGCCGAGGTGCAGCGCTCGATGCGCGTGCTCGACGGGGCGGTCGTGGTGCTCGACGGCGTCGCGGGAGTGGAGCCGCAGTCCGAGACCAACTGGCGCTACGCAGACGAGGCGAAAGTGCCCCGTCTCATCTTCATCAACAAGCTCGACCGCACAGGCGCGTCATTCGAACGTTCGTACGCGTCGATCCTCGATCGACTCTCACCGAAGGCAATCCGCATGCAGATCCCGATGGGCGAGGAGGGCGAGCACGAGGGCGCCGTCGACCTGCTCGCAATGAAGGCGTACGCCTTCACCGGCAACATGGGCGAAGAGGTCGTCGAGGGCGAGATACCGTCGAACCTTCTCGAAGCCGCGAAGAAATATCGAGCCGAGCTTATCGAGCGTATCGTCGAGCAGGATGATGCCGCCATGAATGCCTACCTGGAGGGAACCGAGCCGACCTTGGAACAAGCGAAGGAGCTTTTGCGCAAGGCCGTCATCGCGAACGACGTTTTCCCGGTCTATTGCGGCAGTGCGCTCAAGAACAAGGGCGTACAGCTCGTGCTCGACGCGGTCGTCGAATACCTCCCGTCGCCGCTCGACCTGCCGCCGGTCACGGGCACCAACCCGAAGACGGGCGAGCCTTCGGAGCGTCACGCGTCAGATGACGAGCCGTTCTGCGCGCTCGCGTTCAAGCTCCAGGCCGACCCGTTCGTGGGCGCGCTTACGTTCTTCCGCGTCTATTCGGGCACGCTCTCTGCCGGTTCCTACGTGTACAACTCGACTACAGGG
>JAKAMJ010000045.1 GCA_021812955.1 bacterium
GGAAAGCCGTTATCCGGTACGTGCGGGACGAGCGGCGTGAAGTGCAGGGCGACGAACGGGCGCGGGTCGAAATACAGGTGATTGGCAAGCGTGCCGAGCGCAAGTGCGAACAGGCCAGCAGGAATGGCGAAGAATACCATGCGTTTCCAAGCCCCACGCTCTTGTAGAAGGAAATACACGCCGAGTATCGCAACAGGGACGAGGTATAAATATTTCGCCGTGAGAATGAAAAACAAATTCATTATCATCTTATACCACGAGACACTCGCATTTCGTGGGTGCAGCGACCTTTACAGTTTCTTTACATACCCGTGCATATAGTATGCACATGAAATTACCGTCCCATGCAGTCGTCGAGCCGAACATAAAGAAAGATGCCCCTGTCATCGAACTTGATGGTTTGACGCACTCTTATGCTTATGGCGGAGAAACGGTTCTCCATGATTTGAATCTCGCCATCCCTCGCGGCGAGATATTCGGCTTCCTTGGGCATAACGGGGCTGGCAAGACGACGACCATCAGCATTCTTACGACGCTCTTGCGCCAAACCGCGGGTGCAGCGCGTATCGCTGGGTTCGATACCGTCTCCGAAGCGGACGAGGTACGTCGTCGTATCGGGTACCTGCCGGAGAATGTCACGTTCTACAATGACCTCACCGCCTATGAGAATCTGGCGTATTTCGCGCGTCTCTCGGGCGTGAAGAACGTTGACGAACGTATCGACGAAGTGCTCGGGTTTCTTGATTTCCGCGGCATCGAGCACAGGAAGCTCAAGACCTTCTCGAAAGGCATGCGCCAACGGATCGGGCTCGCGCAAGCAATACTTCATGAACCCGAGGTTGTCTTCTTGGATGAGCCGACGACCGGCCTCGACCCGGTTGGCATTAAGAATCTGCGTGACGTCATCCTGCGGCTCAATCAAGAAAAAGGCATGACCATCTTCATGAATACGCACCTGCTCTCGGAAGTGTCGAAGACCTGCACCTCTATCGGTGTGTTGAATCGCGGACGCCTCATCTACAACGAGTCGCTCGAGAAGACGCTCGCGGATTTTCCGGACGAGGTGTCGCTTGAGGCAATCTACGTGCAGATGGAAGAGCTCGTATGAACACGCGTGCGCCATCGGTATTCGCGAGCGTCGTGCGCCATGAGCTCACGACGCTCGCGCGCGAGAAGACGTTCCTGCTTCTCCTCGCCATCTTTATGGCCATGACGTTCTTCTCGGTCTACATCGGGTGGTTTACGCGCACGACGACCGAGGCCATCTACCACGCGTCTGTCGCATATCTTGCAGCACAGGGCGTCACGAGCATCGTGGCGGATCCGCTCACTGGCGTCTCGCCGCTTCTCGTGTTCGACAACATGCTCGTCTACCTGCTTCTCATAGGTGCCCTGCTCGCTATCGTTATCGGCCACCGCTCATTCATCCGCGAGCGCGCCGCGGGTGTTTTACCCCTAGTCTTCGTGCGTCCTATCTCACGCGCACAGTACATCGGCGCGAAACTTCTTGGCGTACTGCTTGCGCTTACGGGTATTGTCTTTGCAACGTATGCGGTGAGCGCGTTCTCCGCGGCCTTCATTCCCGCGCTCCGCTTGCCTGCGGGTGGTTACGCGGCACTCCTTGGCTTTTATGCGGTCTCGCTCGTCTACCTCGCATTCTTTGCGGCGGTCGGGCTGTTTTTCTCGGTCATTATGAAAAATGAATCCACCGCGCTCTTTATGCCGATACTCGTGTGGGTGGCTGCTGTCTTTATCTTGCCGGAACTGACGACTGGGCAGAACCCGGTCGCCCTCCTGAATCCGGTGACGCTCACGGGCGCGATCCCGGACCAAGGGTCGTTCTTTACGGCCGCACATCGTCTCCTGAGCCCGTTCTCCGTTGGTCAGTTGTACACGCGAAGCGCTCTCGGCATGCTCGGGGGAGGGATCGGCAACAGTATCGCTTCATTGTTCGCGCTCCTCGCCTACGTCGGTGTCGCGATCGGCGCGAGCGCGTTCGCACTCCGCCGATATGCCGTCACGCGCGATCTCTACCTATGAAGAGACTTCGCATAATCGGCATCATCGCGAAAAAGGAGGTCACGGATGCCCTGCGCAACTCGCTTTTTGTCACGCTCGCGTTTTTCCTGCTTCTCCTCGTCGGCGTTTCGATCCTTGTAGCCTCGTTCGCATTCCAGTCGCAGGTGGCACAGTACCACGCGGCACTCTCTCAGCTATCGCCGGACCAGCTGAAGTCCATCGTGCTTGCTGCGCCCGCATATTATCCGCTCCAAATGCTGCGCGGCACCATCGAGTATCTTGAGATCATCGGCGCGATTATTGCGCTCGTGCTCGGCTACCTGGCGATCGCAAAGGAGAAAGGGAGCAACACCTCGCGTCTCCTTCTCGTCCGTCCGGTGACGCGCGGCAGTTTTATCGGTGGGAAGCTGCTCGGTGCGAGTATCATTCTTATCGCGCTCGTCCTCGGTATAGGCGTGTTCTCTGTCGCCGCGGTCACATTCGTCGGGCACGTCGCGTTTTCGGCGAGCGAACTCATGAAGCTCGGCCTTGTGCTCATGTATACCTACGGGTATCTCTTGTTCTTCTTCTGTTTCTCAGCGGCGCTCGCGCTCCTCGTGCCGAACCTGCCCCGCGCGCTCATGCTCGCGTTCTCGCTCTGGCTCGTGTTCGTGCTCATCATCCCGCAGATTGGCGACACGATGGATCCTGACAACCAGGTACCAGGCGGTTTCTTCGCGCACCTGCATATGACCCAGGACGGGCAAACCGCCGTGATAAACCAGTTCAGGCGGTACGAGAACTTCAGAAATGCGCTCGAAGTGAGCTCAGTAGAGAAGCATTACGAGCGTCTCACGTTCGCGACACTCGGAATCAAGACCACGTATAACGACAAGTCGCTCGGATTCATCATGCATGACAAGTGGCCTGACCTGCTCGTGCTTCTTGTGTTCCTTATGGGAAGCATCGTACTCGCGTACCTGAGCGCACGTCCCTCACGCATCATGGCAGCTTCGCCATGAATAGCATTATGAAACATAATCATCATACACATATGAACAAAAACGTTATTATCGGTATTGCCGTCGCGGTCGTCGCGGTCGGAGCGTTTGTCTTGCTCTCCGGCGGGCGCGCAACGACACAGAACCATCCTTCGGTTCCTATACAAGCGGTTCCAGCGCACACGTCTCGAGTGCAGGCGACGACCAGTACCGCGTCGGCCCAAGGCGCCGAGGACATCGTTCCCGGCCTGTATCCGAATCCGATCAAAAACGCCGCGACCGCAAAAGGCTTTGTCGTCTCATCAATCATGACCGAGAACAATGTGGACGCGGCGGGGAACCCGGTGAGCGACCACCTGCAGTTCACGCTCAAGAACTTGACCAACAAGACGCTCTCGAATTTCGAGGCGTACTATAGCGTCGTCGATGCTGCAAACGGCAAGCAAGAGGGCTATTACAAACAGCTTACGGGTTTCTCGCTTCCGCCACAGGGGTCAGGTACCGTCAACTTTGACGGCGCATCCGGCCCGGGACACTATGGAGTCAATATGCACGGCATATACGGCACCGCTACGGATAAGCTCACGTTCAAGGTCGAGGTAAGCACACCCGGATACGCACCGGTATATGCAACGGCGACCAAGGCTCCGGGCGGTGCCGAAGTCGTCGGACAGTAAGCTCTCCATATGCGCATCCTGCTCGTTGAAGACGAACCGAAGCTCGCGAGATCGATCGCCCGCGCGCTTGAAGAAGAGGGCTACGCAGTCGACGTCGAGAAAGACGGTCTGGCAGCGGATCGGCGGCTTTCGGTCCATCATGGCGATTACGACCTCGTCATCCTCGATCTTCTTTTGCCGGGCAAGGACGGCATCGCGCTGTGCAGGGATGCCCGAGAGCGCGGCATCGTGACACCCGTTCTCATGCTCACGGCCCGTGACGCGGTTGAGGATCGGGTGCTTGGGCTCGACTGTGGCGCGGACGATTACCTTGTGAAGCCGTTTGCTTTCGTGGAGCTGCTCTCCCGCATCAGAGCGCTCGGGAGGCGTCCGCGTGCGGCGCATGCGCCGGTCTTGCGCGTCGGCTCGCTCGCTCTCGATCCGGCAACGCAGGAGGCGCGATGCGATGGTCACACGCTCCCGCTCACTTTGAAAGAATTCCGTCTTCTCGAGTATTTCATGGGACGCCCTCATGAAGTTGTCTCCCGCCAGGATCTCTTCGACCATCTGTGGGACTTCGCGGCGAATCAGTTGAGCCGCGTCGTGGACGTGCATGTGAACAATCTGCGCGCTAAACTGATAAAGCATTGCGATGACGTATCAATCGAAACCATCCGGGGAATCGGCTATCGGCTCCGATTCTAAGCTCTTCGTACGAGCGCGAATCCGATTTACGCTGCTGTCGTTTGTAGTGGCACTCGCGGTGGCCGGTGCGTTCAGCGCGTACGTATACCTAAACGTCACGTCCGACGTGACCGATATCGGCAGCCAAGTCACGAAATCGGGCGGCATACCTGCCGATACGGACAACGTGCAGCAGCAGGACAACGTCCAGCAGTTCGTGAGCGGCACGACCTCAAGCGTCCTGAATTCGCTCGCATATGCCGATATCGCACTGCTCCTATGCGTTACTGCCGCGAGCTACTACGCATCAGGGCTTCTTCTGCGTCCTATCGAGCGCGCGAATCGCGCCCAGCGTGCGTTCGCGACGAACGCTTCCCACGAACTGCGCACACCACTTGCCATCATGCGCAGTGATACCGAACGGCTAGTGCGAAGCGCGTACCGGCGCCCGGAGGATGCCAGAGAAGTTGCTCTTAGCAACCTCGAGGAACTCTCGCGCATGGAACGCATCATCGG
>JAKAMJ010000002.1 GCA_021812955.1 bacterium
TTCGGAAGCGGACGGCGCGGTCTTCGTGAAGATAGACCGGAAGCGCAAGTTCCCGGTGACGCAGCTGCTTGCGGTCTTCGGCGGCGGTCTGGGCGACGCGGTGCTCAAGCATTTCGCGAAGGACCCGCTCGCGACGGCCGCCATCAAGGCGACACTCGCGCACGATGAGGCGAAGTCCATCGAGGAGGCATACGTCGAGATCCACCGCCGCATGCGCGACGGCGACCTCGCGACGCCGGAGAACGCCAAGAACTTCGTGCAGGCGCTCTTCTCGACCGAGCGTTACGACATCGGACGCGTCGGCCGCTCGCGCCTCAACGCGCGCTTCGGCCTCCCGACGACGGAGAAGGCGCTCGAGAAGCGCACGCTCACGCTCGCGGATTTCGTCAACATCATTTCTGAGATTACCAAGTTGAACGCCGACCCGTCGGCGCGCCCGGATGACATCGATCATCTCGGGTTCCGCCGCGTGCGGTTCGTGGGCGAGCTCTTGCAGTCGCGCATGCGCGTCGGGCTCAGCCGCATGAAGCGCAACATCCAGGATCGCATGAGCACCATCGAGACCGAGACGACGCTCCCGACGGCGCTCGTGAACCCGCGCCCCTTCCACGCGTCCGTGCACGAGTTCTTCACGGCCAACCAGCTCTCGCAGTTCATGGACCAGCAGAACATCCTCGCGGAACTCGAGAACATGCGCACCGTC
Organism: bacterium; assembly: GCA_021812955.1. GTDB lineage: Bacteria > Patescibacteriota > Minisyncoccia > Phycocordibacterales > Phycocordibacteraceae > C7867-001. Next base: position 704 of record JAKAMJ010000002.1, read on the forward strand.
TCCGCACTCGGCCCCGGCGGCCTTTCGCGCGAGCGTGCGGGCTTCGAGGTGCGCGACGTGCACCCCAGCCACTACGGGCGCCTCTGCCCGATACACACGCCTGAGGGCCAGAACATCGGCCTCATCCTCCGCCTCTCGACGCACGCGCGCACGAACGATTTCGGCGTCATCGAGACGCCCTACGTCCGCGTGAAGAACGGCAAGGTGACGGACGAGATCGCCCACCTGAACGCGCTCGACGAGGAGCTCGAATACATCGCGCACGGCGCGACCAAGCTCGACGACAAGGGGCGCATCGTCGCGGACCAGGTCGAGGCGCGCCACAAGGGCGACCCGGTCATCGTCCCGCGCGAATCCGTCACGCTCATGGACGCGTCGACGTATCAGATGTTCTCGGTCGCGACCAACATGATCCCGTTCGTGGATCACGACGACGCGAACCGTGCGCTCATGGGTTCGAACATGCAGAAGCAGGCGACGCCGGTGCTCGTGCCGGAGGCGCCCTTGGTGGCGACCGGTATCGAAGCGCCCGCAGCGCGCAGCACGGGCCGCCTCATCCTCGCGCTAGAAGCGGGCGAGGTGACGTACGCAGACGCGCGCAAGATCACCGTCCAGAACAAGGACGGGAAGAAGCGCGACTACCATCTCCAGGGCATCACGCAGACGAATCAGAACTCCATATTCATGCAGCGCCCGTCCGTGACGGTGGGCGACAAGGTGAAGAAGGGCGACGTGCTCGCCGACAACTCGTCCACCGACCACGGCCAGATCGCGCTCGGGCAGAACGTGCGCATCGCGTTCATGAGCTGGAACGGCGCGAACTACGAGGACGCTATCATCATCTCGGAACGGCTCGTGGAGGAGTCCAAGTTTACGACGGTGCACATCGAGGACTTCGAGTGCGTCGTGCGCGACACCAAGCTCGGGGCCGAGACGACGACGCACGACATCCCGAACGTCGGCGAGATGCGGCTCAAGAACCTCGATGAAGAGGGCGTAATACGCATCGGCGCGGAAGTGCGCTCGGGTGACATACTCGTGGGCAAGGTGACGCCGAAAGGCGAGACGCAGCTCACGCCGGAAGAGCGCCTCTTGCGCAGCATATTCGGCGACAAGGCGAAAGACGTGAAAGACACGTCGCTCCGCATGGAAGGCGGCAAGCGCGGCCGCGTGATCGGCGTGCGCGTCTTCTCGCGCGAGAAGGGCGATCAGCTCGAGAGCGGCATCATCAAGAAGATCGTCGTGACGGTGGCACAGGCGCGCAACGTGTCTGTGGGCGACAAGCTCTCGGGCCGCCACGGCAACAAGGGCGTCATCAGCCGCGTCCTGCCGGTCGAGGACATGCCGTACGACAAGGACGGCAACCCGATAGACCTCATCCTCACCCCGCTCGGCGTCCCGTCCCGTATGAACCTCGGCCAGATCCTCGAGCTGCACCTCGGCCTCGCGGCGAACACGCTCGGGTACCAGGCGATCGTCCCGCCGTTCGCCGGCGCGACGCCGGACGAGATCCGCGACGAGCTCGAAGCGGCAGGCTTCTCGCGCACTGGCAAGATGAAGCTCTACGACGGCCAGACCGGCGAAGCGTTCGCGCAGGACATCGCGGTAGGCTACATGTACATCCTCAAGCTGCATCACATGGTGGAAGACAAGATCCACATGCGCTCCATCGGCCCGTACTCGCTCATCACGCAGCAGCCGCTCGGGGGCAAGGCGCAGAACGGCGGCCAGCGCTTCGGAGAGATGGAAGTGTGGGCGCTCCTCGGCTACGGCGCGGCGTACATGCTCCGCGAGATGCTCACCATCAAGTCGGACGACATCCAGGGCCGCTCGGCAGCCTTCGATGCGATCGTGAAGGGCGAGCCGATCAGCCACGCGGGCACGCCGGCATCCTTCGCTGTCCTCACCAACCAGATCCGCGGCCTCGCGCTCGACATCGAGCCGATGAATCTTCCGCCGGAGCCGGAAGCGTGAATGAAATATTGAACCATTTAAACATTTAAACATCACAAGTATGGCATTCACTCCTCGCAAACCTGTCGCCCGCGACGCCTGGAACGGCCTGCGCCTCATGCTCGCGTCCCCCGAGAAGATCCTCAGCTGGTCTTCCGGCGAGGTGACCAAGCCCGAGACCATCAACTACCGCACGCAGCGCTCCGAGAAGCACGGCCTCTTCGACGAGAAGATCTTCGGACCGGAGAAAGACTACGAGTGCTATTGCGGCAAGTACAAGGGCATCCGCTACAAAGGCATCGTCTGCGACAAATGCGGCGTCGAGATAACGCGCTCGATCGTCCGCCGCGAGCGCATGGGCCACATCGAGCTCTGCACGCCGGTCGCGCACATCTGGTTCCTCCGCTCCGTGCCGAGTCGTATGGCGCTCCTCCTCGGATTGCCCGCGGCCGATGTCGAGAAGGTCGTCTATTTCGCCGGATATATCGTCACGAAGATAGCCGAAGACGAGAAGAAGCGCCTCCTCGCCGAGCTCGAGAGCGAGTACAAGTCTAAATACAAGTCGCTCGGCAGCGACAAGGAGCGCGACGCGCTCAAGGAGAAGATGACCGCCACGCGCAACGAGATAGAGGGTCTCGTCGTCGGCAAGGTGCTCGACGAACTCGAATATCACCGCTTCTCCGTGAAGTATGGCGGCTTGTTCGAAGCGCGCATCGGCGCAGAAGCCATCTATGACATATTCAGCAAGCTCGACCTGAAAGAGCTTGAGACGACGCTCACTGCGCGATACGAGAAGGCCGGCGCTGCCGAGCGCGAAAAGATCGCGAAGCGTCTCTCGCTCGTCTCCGGACTCATCGCCTCCGGCGTCCGCCCCGAATGGTTCTTCCTAACGCGCATTCCGGTCACCCCGCCGGCACTGCGCCCGATGGTCGCGCTCGAGGGCGGCCGCCATGCGACCTCCGACGTGAACGACCTCTACCGCCGCGTCATCAACCGCAACAACCGTCTGAAGAAGCTTCTCGACATCCACGCGCCGGAAGTCATCCTGCGCAACGAGAAGCGCATCCTCCAGGAAGCGGTCGACGCGCTTCTTGATAATTCGATCCGCAAGAGCGGAGCCTCGGCAGGAGCAATGACGGCAGCCCAGCGCCGCCCGCTCAAGTCGCTCGCCGACTACCTGAAGGGCAAGCAGGGCTACTTCCGCCAGAACCTGCTCGGCAAGCGCGTGGACTACTCCGGCCGCTCGGTGATCGTCGTCGGCCCGGACCTAGAGCTCGACGAGTGCGGTCTGCCGAAGCACATGGCGCTCGAGCTCTTCCGCCCGTTCGTCATCGCCGGGCTCCTCGAGCGCGAGCTCGCGTTCAACATACGCGGTGCGGGCAGGCTCATAGAAGACGGCGTGCCTGAGGTGTGGGAGATCCTCGAAGAGGCCATCCAGGGCAAGTACGTGCTCCTGAACCGCGCACCGACGCTCCACCGCCAGGGCATCCAGGCGTTCCGCCCGCGGCTCATCGAGGGCGACGCTATCCAGCTCCACCCGCTCGTTTGTAACGCGTTCAACGCGGACTTCGACGGCGACCAGATGGCCGTGCATGTGCCGCTCTCGGAAGAGGCGCAATGGGAGGCGGCCAACATCATGAGCGCGAACAAGAACATCCTGAAGCCGGGTTCCGGAGACATGATCGTGCTTACCGGCAAGCCGCTCGATATCGCGCTCGGCGTGTACTGGCTCACCAAGGCGGTCGATGGCGCGAAGGGCGAAGGCGGCTATTTCTCCTCGCCGAATGCTGCGATCCTCGCGTCCGAATACGACGCCATCGACGCACGCGCGAAGGTGAACGTGCTTCCTGTCGAAGGGAAAGAGAAATATGCGCAGTTCGACGGGCATCCGTTCGAGACGACCGTCGGCCGCCTTCTCTTCAACACGATCCTCCCGTCGGACTATCCGTTCGTGAACGAGACCATCACGAAGAAGGTGCTCTCGCGCATCGTCACCGACTGTATCGCTCGCTACGGCATCGATGCCGTGCCGGGCATCGTGAACAAGGTCAAGCGTTTCGGTTTCGAGTATGCGACGCGCTCCGGCGTGACCTGGTCCATAGACGAGGTCTCGGTTCCGGAAGGGAAGCGGCGTCTCATCGATGAGGCGGCGGGAAAGGTCGCCGCGATACAGGCGGACTTCCAGGAAGGCCTCTTGTCCGCAGAAGAGAAACGGCGCATGGCTATCGGAGCGTGGCAGGACGTCGTGGAGGAGATCAAGCGCGAAGTGACCGGGTCACTCGATTCGATGGGCTCCGTCTCGGATATGGTGCAATCCGGCGCTCGCGGCTCGATAGGGCAGATCACCCAGATGGCCGGCATGAAGGGCCTCATCCAGAATACCGCCGGCGACACCATCGAGGTGCCGATCACGTCGTCGTTCATCGAGGGTTTCAACCCGATCGAATACTTCATGTCAACGCACGGCTCGCGCAAAGGTCTCACGGATCTCGCTCTCGGCACCGCGAAGGCCGGATACCTCACGCGCCGTCTCTTTGACGTCGCGCAGGACTCCATCGTCACCGAACACGACTGTGGCACGACCCGCGGCGTCAAGATCAACCGCGTAAGCGCGTCGGGCATCCAGACTGATTACTCGGAAGCGCTTCGCGGCCGCGTGCTCGCGGAAGACGTGAAGGACGCCGACGGCATCACGCTGTTCAAGAAGGGCCACTACCTCACCATAGAGGACGCGAAGACGCTCGACGGCATCGCGAGCGTGACGACGGTCGTCGCACGCTCGCCGATGAGCTGCGATACGCACTACGGCGTGTGCCAGACATGCTACGGCATGGACCTCACGACGCGCGAGCTCGTCGACCTGGGCGAAGCGGTCGGTACCGTCGCGGCGCAGGCTATCGGCGAGCCGGGCACGCAGCTCACGATGAACGTGAAGCACGCCGGCGGCGTGGCGAGCGTGGGTGGCGACATCACGAGCGGTCTGCCGCGCGTGGAAGAAGTGTTTGAGAAGCGTTCGCCGAAGAATCCGGCGGTCATTTCGAAGTCCGACGGCGTCGTCACCGAGATAAAGGAGGCTGGCCGCGAGAAGGTCATCGTCGTCGCGCCGGAGGCGGGGCAAGGGAAGAAGGACGGCTCCGCGTACGAATACGTCGCGCCGTATCCGCGCGTCCCGTCTGTCGCCGCAGGCGACTCGGTCGTGCGCGGCCAGATCCTCACGGACGGCTCCGCCGATCTCGACGAGCTCTTCGAGTATGCCGGCCGCGACGCGACCCAGGAATACATCATCACCGAGGCGTCCAAGATCTACGAGCTCCAGGGCGCACCGGTCTCGCGGAAGCACCTCGAGGTCGTCGTGAAGCAGATGTTCAGCCGCGTGAAGATAACCGAAGCCGGCGACACGGATTATTCCGTGGGCGATGTGGTGGAGGATTGGGAGTTCGCGAAGGCGGTCAATGATATGGAGCGCGCGAACAAGATCGCTCCGAAGGCGCGGGACATAGTGCTCGGCATCAAGGAGAGCGCGCTCTCTCGCCGCTCGTTCCTCTCGGCTGCGTCATTCGAGCAGACGACGAAGATACTCATCAACGCGTCGCTCCGCGGCTCGGTCGACCGGTTGCGCGGCCTCAAGGAGAACGTCATCCTCGGGCGGCTCATCCCGGCAGGCACAGGCTTCGCCGGCAGCAAGAAGCACGAGCGCATCAGCCGCCTTCAGGCAGAGCGCCCCGCGCCCGAACCGGTCGAGCGCACAGCCTTCGCTCCCCGCTCACTCTAAGGTAGAAATTGAAGTCGAACTTCAATACGACACGCGGCCGCCCTACGGGCGGCCGCGTGTTTTCTGTTATAGGAATCAGATTCCTATAAGACGGGTGGTTGCTCAGATAAAGATAAAGAAAAACGCCTTTCGCAAGATTTCTGCATAGCCGCCTGGCGGGGTAGAATAGAGGTGATGGCGAAGGATACGGTGGCGGAGATCAAGACGCGGTTGAGCATTACGGACATCGTGAGTCCGTATGTGAAGCTGAACAGGGCGGGGCGCTCGATGGTGGGCCTGTGCCCCTTTCATAAGGAGAAGACGGGGAGCTTCCACGTGAGCCCGGAGCGCGGGACATGGCACTGCTTCGGCTGCGGGGAGGGCGGCGACGGATTCTCGTTTATCGAGAAGATAGAAGGGGTCGACTTCAAAGGCGCGTTGCAACTGCTTGCCGAGAAGGCGGGCGTGCAGATCGAGGAATACCACGGCAACAGGGAGGCAAACGATAAGCGCGACCGCGCACGCGAAGCGATGGCGCGCGCGCAGCTCTGGTACGCGGCGCAGTTCCAGGGAAGCGCGGCCGAGGCATACGCGAAGCGGCGCGGGCTCAGCGAGAAGACGATTAAAGGCTGGGGACTCGGATCCGCGCCAGAGGGCTGGCGCGCGCTGCTCGAGGCGATGAGCGTGGAGGGGTTTTCGGTGCAGGAGCTGCTCGTCGCAGGGCTTGTCAAGGAAGCCGACGGCAAGCCGGGCACCTATTACGACCGCTTCCGCAATCGGCTCATGTTCCCGATACGAGACGCGGCGGGGCGCGTGGTCGCCTTCACGGGCCGGGCGCTCGCGGAAGACGAGCTGGCGAAATATCTGAACTCGCCCGAGACGGAGCTTTACCGCAAATCAGAGATCCTGTTCGGCATGGATCGGGCGAAAGACGCCGTGCGTACGCGCGGATTCTCGATGCTGGTCGAGGGGCAGATGGACGTGCTCCACTGCCACCAGGCTGGCTTCGAAAACGCGGTCGCGCTCTCGGGCACCGCGCTCACCGAGCGGCACCTTGGGCTCATGAAGCGCTACAGCGAAAACTTGATGCTCGTGCTCGACGCCGACCCGGCCGGATTCAAAGCGACGGCGCGCTCGGCGGCGCTCGCGCTCGCGGGCGGCTTGCGGGTCAAAGCTGCCAGACTGCCGAAGGGGAAGGACCCGGCTGACTTGCTCGGCGAAGACGCAGCCGACTTCAAAGCGCGCATCGTCGCGGCGAAGCCGATCGTTGAATTTTTCTTGGCCGAGCTTTCAGAATCGGAGCGCGACTCGCACCAGCTCCTGCGCAAGGCGGAGGGTATCGTGCTCCCGCTCATCGCGGCGATACCTAGCCCGATGGAGCGGGAGCATTTCGTGCAGGTGGCGGCGCGAGCGCTCGGGCTCAGCGGCGAGGCGGTGCGGGAGTCGCTCGGGCGGCTCAGACGGCTCGCGCCAGACTCCGGGAAAGTCAGACTCTCCCAACCGAATGTGGGAGAGTCTGACTTTCCCAAGGGATGGGGAGACGTGCAGGCGCGACCGGCGCGCATCGTTCGCGCCGAGCAGCTCCTGGCCATTCTCCACGCATATCCCGATACCCCCCTTGCCGAACGTGTCAAGGCGAGGTATTGTCAAATTACTGAAGTCGATCTGCCTCCAGCGGCGGCAATCCCGGAATCGGTCCTGTTCCTTACCGAACAGACTTTCGGGGAGGACCCTGCCGAAAGCGCGGCAGACGAGCTTCTCCGCGCCTTCGAATTAGCGGTCATCCGCGAGGCGTATCAGTCGGCAGTCTCGGACCTGCGCAGGGCAGAAGCGTCCGGGGACATGCCTGCGATAGAACAGGCGCAGGCGAAGTGCGCGAATATTTCGGCGCGGATCGCCGCGATCGGATGACGTTCCCGACCTATCCACCTCACTTTTCCTTATGGCGAAACCCGTTACCAAGAACAGACCAGCGAAGAAACCGGCTGCCGCGAAGAAGCCGGTAAAGAAGGCTGCGCCCAAGAAAGCGGCTCCGAAGAAGCCGGTCGCGAAGAAGCCGGCAAAGAAAGCCGTGAAGCCGTCGATGCGCACCAAGAAGCAGGTCGTCCGCGCCGTCGCGAAAGGCGCGAAAGCGAAGGCGCTCAATCAGAAAGCGCTTACCGCCGAGCAGCTCATCGAGAAGGGCAAGGAGCGCGGCTACGTCACCTACAGCGAGATACTCAAGTCTTTTCCGCACGTCGAAGAGGACGTGAGCTTCCTCGAATCGCTCTATGAGCGCCTTGCGGGCGCGGGCGTCGACGTGCTCGAAGGCGGCATGCTCGAAGACGCGGCAGACGAATACCTGGCGACGCGCAACATCAAAGACCGCCATTCGACGAGCTACGACTCAATTCAGATATACCTGCGCGAGATCGGCCAGTACCCGCTCCTCACGGCCGCCGAGGAGCGCGAGCTCGCGAAGCGTATCGAGAAGAACGACGTCGAAGCGCGCAACATCCTCGCGCGCTCGAACCTGCGCCTGGTGGTCTCTATCGCCAAGAAATACGTGGGCCGCTCGCCGGACCTCACGCTCCTCGACCTCATCCAGGAAGGCAATCTCGGCCTCTTCCGCGCCGTCGATAAGTTCGACTGGAAGAAGGGCTACAAATTCTCGACGTATGCCACCTGGTGGATACGCCAGGCGATAACCCGCGCGCTTGCCGACCAATCGCGCACGATCCGCATCCCCGTGCACATGGTCGAGACCATCGCGAAATACAAGCAGGTCAGCCGCCGCCTCGCGCAAGTGCTCGGCCGCGACCCGCAGCCGGAGGAGATTGCCGTCGAGATGGGCGTCGAGCCGGAAAAGGTGTACCAGATCGAGAAGATCAATCAGGACACGCTCTCGCTTGAGAATCCCGTCGGCTCGGACGACGACGATCGCTCGACGCTCGGGGACTTCATTCCAGACGACAAGATACGCTCGCCGATGCAGGAATCCTCGGAGCGCATCCTCTCAGAACAGGTGCGCGAGATATTGGGCGGCCTCTCGGCGAAAGAGCGCAAGATCCTCGAGATGCGCCACGGGCTCATGGACGGCGTGTACCACACGCTTGAGGAAGTGGGGCGCGAGTTCGGCGTCACGCGCGAGCGCATCCGCCAGATCGAGGCCAAAGCGCTCGAGAAAATAAGAACCCACGACAAAGCACGGCACCTGAAGTCGTATTAGCCTGCCGTGTCGCTCCGCTTGCAAAAGCGGTACACTGAAGAGCATGACGGCGGGGAAATTTGAAGAGGCGTATGCGAAGCTGACGAAAGAGCAGCGGCTGGCAGTCGACACGGTCGAGGGGCCGGTGATGGTCTTGGCGGGCCCCGGCACGGGAAAGACGCACATCCTGACGCTCCGCATCGCGAACATCCTGCGCGCCACCCAGGCGACGCCGGACTCGATCCTCGCGCTCACGTTCACTGATTCGGCGGCGCGCACGATGCGGCGGCGGCTCGCAGGACTCATCGGCGAAGAGACGGCGCGCAAGGTGACCATCAGTACCTTCCACGGCTTCGCTGAGCTCGTGCGCGCGGCATACCCGGACGCGTTTGCGGCGGACGCGGACAAGCGGCTCATGGGCGACGTCGAGCAGGCGCTCCTCTTGCGCGAGGCGATAGACACGAGCGAGCTCGAGCTCCTGCGCCCGGCCAAGGTGCCCTATACCTATCTCCCCGATCTCCGCTCGCTCTACGACACGCTCACGCGCGAGGGCGTCTCGATAGACGCGTATCGCGCGTGGGGGAAGGAGGCGGCGGAGCATCTCGCCGCCGATGAATCTCTCCGCTACAAGCGCGGCGCGAACGCGGGCGAGCTCACCAAAGCGGGGCAGGAGAAAGTCGCCCGGTTCGACAAGGTCGAGGAGGCTGCGCGCGTTTTTGAAAAATATGAAGCGCTCAAAGAGGAACGGCAGCTCGCGGATTTCTCCGATCTGCTCGCCGGAGTCGTCGAGCGTGTCGCTGCCGACGAGGGTTTGCGGAGCGATTTGCAGGAGCGATATCAGTACCTCTTGGCAGACGAGCATCAGGACGCGAACGCGCTCCAGCACCGGCTGCTCGAACTCTTCGCCTATGACGATCATCCGAATATCTTCGTAGTGGGAGACGAGAAGCAGGCGATTTATCGCTTCCAGGGCGCCGACCTGGGCGGGTTTAAGACCTTTACCGAGCTTTTCCCCCGCACGGTCGTCGTAGCGCTCACTTCTTCGTTCCGCTCGTATCAGCACATCCTCGACACTGCGCACGAGGTCGTGGCGGAGACGGGCGAACATGCGCGCCTCGCCGCCGCGCGCGAGGGCGATGGCGAACGCGTCTCGCGCATCGAGGCGGCGGACCCGCTCGACGAGCGAGCGAAAGTTGCCACGCTTATCGAGCGCCTCATCGCCGAGGGTGCCGCTCCGCACGAGATCGCCGTCATCGCGCGCACCAACGATACGGCGAACCTGTTCGCGCAGGCGCTCCAGGCGCGCGGGCTGCCGGTCTTGCGCGCGGGCGACCTCTCGCTCACGGGCACGCCGCTCATGCGCGCCCTTCTCGCGCTCCTGCAATACGCTGCCGACCCGACCGCCGCTGGCTCCCTGCGCGAGGCGCTCCTCGCTCCTTGGTGGCATGTTCGACTTACGAAGTCGAACATGCCGGGAATCGAAGGGATGCTGAAGCTACTGCGTACGACGAGCGATAAAGACTTGCCGACCGCGCTCGCGCGCGCGTATCCAGATACGGCGAGCGTGATTACGCGCTGCGTCGAGCGCGCGCTCTCAGAAGCGCCTGCGGCGGTATTCTCGTACATCTTCGCCGAGAGTGGCGCGCGTGATTATTTCCTCTCTCATGCGGAACGCTTAGACGACATCGCGCTCGTGCGCGCGCTTATGATGCACCTCGAGTCTTCGGCGCGCTTTAGCGCGGCGGCGACCTTCGCTGAGGCGCTCGCGATGCTCTCGAAGGCGCGGGAGCATGGCCTCTCGCCGGTGAAGGTCGCGCTCACCGAGCGCGAAGGGTTCATCACCGTCATCACTGCGCACAAGGCGAAAGGGATGGAGTTCCGCTTCGTGATCGTCCCGGACTGCACCGAAAACGCCTGGGAGAAGGGCGGGCGCGCTGCGCTCCTGCCGTCGCCCTTCGAGGAGAAGCGTTCGCTCGACGACGCGCGCCGCCTCTTCTACGTCGCGCTCACGCGCGCCAAAGACCATGCGTACCTTTCATACGCCCGCGCGAGCGCCGAGGGGCGCGACCGCTTGCCGACCGCGCTCATCCCAAGCAGCCTTCCCGAGATGCCGGTCGAGAGCGAGGCGTTGCCGCTCCTGCACGCGACCGTCGACGCTCCCGAGAAGGTGCGCGCGCTCGTCGAGCGGTACCTGGAGACCGAAGGGCTTTCGCCCTCGGCGGCAAACGAATATCTGGAGTCGCCCGCGACTTTCTTCGCGCGGCGCGTGTTGCGGATACAAGAGCCGCCCGTCCCGGCACTCGTGTACGGCACCGCGCTTCACGCGGCCGTCGCGGCCGCGCTCGCGGGCGCTTCCGGGGAAGACGCGTCGCTCCGGCTCGCGCGCGCCTTCAACCACTCGCTCCTGCCGCGCGACGCGACCTTCGAGAAGCTCTTGCGCGAGGCACGGGCCGCGTTTGAGGCGGTGTTGCCCGAGCTGCCTGAGCTCGGCGCGCCCGAGCATGTCGAAAAAGCGTTCTCGCTCGTGCGCGAAGTAGACGGCGTGCCCGTCACGCTCGGCGGCAAGATAGACGCGGTATTCAAAAGAGACGGCGCGCTCGTCGTGGCCGATTTCAAGACGGGCAGCAGCGTTTCGGCAAAGAATGAGGGTTACGCGCGTCAGCTCGCGTTTTATGCGGCGATGCTCGCGGCAAACGGCGAACAGGTCGCTGGCGCCGCGCTCTTGGGCATTTCAGATAAGGGTATCAAACGGGTCGAGGTGCCGGTGGGGCAGGCGGAGCAGGAGGCCGCTCTCGCCGAGCTCGATGCGATGGTACGCGAGCTTCGCTCCGGCCGCTGGCGCCGCGGCACGCCATCCGACTACGACGCTCTCCTCACTCTTCTCGCCGAATAATTATGTGGGACGTTGCACGTCCCATATAATTTAGCGGGCGTTTTTGAGCGCCTCGTCGACGAGAGCTTTGGCGGCGTCGTAAGAATAGCCGCCGTTTAGGACGACCGGCGGCTTGCCCGCGACGAGGATGAGCGAGAACGGCGTGCCTTGCGCCCCCATATCGAGCGCGTTCTGGCGGTCGGCGGTGATGCGTGCGGCGACGGTGGACGACGCGTCGGCGTAGCACGACGCGAACGCGTCTGCCGGAAGGCCGAGCGACTGCGCGAACTCGCCGAATCGGGACGGGTCGGCGGGCTGGTTCTCGAAGAGTAGTCCGGCGTATTGCCAGAAGGCGTCGTTGCCGCCGGCGACCGCGGCGCACTCTGCCGCCTCGGCGTCCGCCATCGCCCCCTGATGGATCTCGGTGAGCGGGAACTCGCGGAAGACCCATGCGACATCGCCCTTAGCGCCTTCGTTCGCGACGATCTGGCGCAGGGTCTCGTCGAAGGTCTTGCAATAGGCGCAGTCGAAGTCAGAATACTCGACGATCAGTACTTTTGCCGCCGGGTTGCCGAAGATGTGGTCGCTGCCGCCGACCGGGCGCACGAGCTCGGCGTGTATCTCGGAGCCGGTCGAGGACTTCTTCGGGGTCGAGACATATACCGCGATAGCGACAATAACGCCGCCGAGCACTATCGCGATCGGCACAGTGAGTTTGTTGTTCATGCCCGCATTGTATCAAGAACAAACAAAAAACGCGCAGGGCACTAGAGCTGGAGGGCGTGGGTGAGCGAGGGGAGGGCGGTCGCGCGTTCGCCCCAGTGGGAGGTGTCGAGCTTGAGGTCGCGCTTGGCGCTCAATTCTTTGAACTTCAATTTGCCGTTCTTGAGCGCGTAGTCGTAGAGCTCGCGCGTGATGCGCACGTCCTCGACGCAATACTTGTGCACCAGGTCGCGCTTGCCTTCGCGCCACCAATCGCCGGCCTTGAGCCCGTCGCCGGACTTGCCGCGCCCGAGCGTCGCCTCGGCGAGCGACTGCAGGCGGATGCGCCGGCCGAGCGCCTTCTGCACCTCGACGAGAAGATCGAGTGAGGGAATGCTGGTGAGGTCGCCGGGGTAGTAGCGATTCAGGAGCGGGATGTCGAACGAGTCGGAGTTGAAGCCGATGAGGACGTCCGCACTCTCGATGATCGGCCAGAGCTTCGGCAAGTCTTCTCTCGAAAACGACGAGTACTCGCCGGTGAGCGAGTCGTGGATCGCGACGACGATGAGCTCCTGTGTGTTCACGTCGACGTGCCCGCGCACGACGGAGTCCGATATGGATTCGATGTCGAATGTGATCGCACGCATGGCTAGCTACCAGACTTTAGATGGATTGGGAGTTCTGAGACAGGGAGGCCCGTTTCCTCGCCGGTGCGGAGGATCTTCATACGGACGGTCTGGGTCGCAAGCTCGTCTGCGCCATAGGCGATGAAGAGCGGGATGCCGCGCCTCACGGCGTCTTTCACCTGGTCGCCGAGGCTCTTCTCGGTGAGGTTTACGAAAATGCGGCAGCCATGTGCTCGGAGCGTGGCGGCGAATGCTTGTGCGCCGGGGATGTCGCTCGGTGATGGGGTGCCTAGGTAGAGCTGCGGCGCGTGCGCGCCTGCGCTCGGGGCGAGGTTGTGGGTCTCGAGGAAATCTGCAAGCGTGACGTCGCCCATTCCGAAGCCGATGGCGGGGATCGGGTCGCCGCCGAAGAGGGCGACAAGCTTGTCGAAGCGGCCGCCGCCGAAGAGCGAGCGCGGGTTGGCAGGATCGGTATCGAATATCTCGAACACGATGCCGGTGTAGTAGTCGAAGCCGCGTGTGAGCGTCGTGTCGAAGACGGCATTCCCCACGCCGCGCCGCGTGAGCGCCTCGATGGTGTCGAGCAGTGCCTTCTTCTCGGCTGCGACGGCGGGGTCGCTGCTCGCATTTTCGACAATCGCGAGCGGGTCTTGGGCGGAGATTTCGGCACGTGCCGTTTCAAACGCGACTGCGTCCATCTTCGCTTTCTTGTCGAGCAGGCGGAGATATTTCCTGGTCTCTTCCGTGCTGAGCTTGGCGGCGGCGCAAGCGGCGGTGAGGAGCGCGCGAGAATTGACGCGGATAATGAAATCGCTCTCCTTCGCGCCGAATGCTTTAAGGATCTCGGATGCGAGCGTGATTACTTCAAGGTCGGCCTCGCTCCCGGAGGCGCCTACGAGGTCGACGTTGAGCTGGTAGTGCTCGCGCAGGCGACCCTTCTGCGGTCGCTCGTAGCGGAAGACATTCGGTATCGAGAACCAGCGGAGCGGGAAGGGCATCTCGCGACGCTTCGCCGAGACCATGCGCGCGAGGGTCGGGGTCATCTCGGGGCGGAGCGTCACGCGCCTGTCGCCGCGGTCGGTGAAGGTGTACGTCTGTTCGGAGACGATCTCTTCGCTCGTCTTGGCCTCGTATAACTCTGCGCGTTCTAGAGGGGAGGCGTTGTACTCTTCGTAACCCCACGTCTGGAGCACGTCGCGCATCGCGGCGAACATCGCATGCATCCGCGCCCAGTCAGCGGGATAGAAGTCGCGCACACCCTTGTACGGCTCGGTCGAAAGGTGGTCTGCCATACCGCCGAGTATATCAGATGCCGCCGCCCGCCTGGTCGGAGCTGGCGGAGGCGTAGCGGAGGATTACGTCGCGCATCTGCTCGGGGCGGGGGATGCCGCTCATGACGAATTCCGCGTCTTCGCCCGCGCTCTGGACCTTTATGGTGCCGATGCCGAGCAGGGACGGTATCGCGCCGTAGACATTCGTCGTCACGTCCTGGATGCGGGATAGGAAGAGGCTCGACACCTCGCGATTGAAATAGCCGCGCTGCTTGATGTCGACGATGCGCTTGTTCGTGAGCACCCATGCGTTGAGGAAATAGCGGGTGAACGCGCCCCACGCGTTCGTCCAGACCATGAGCAGCCAGACGCCGAGCGCTGCGCGACCGAGCATTGTCGAATAATCTACGTAAGATGAGTATGGAGCGAACTGCGGCGCTAGAGCGATCAGCTTCGGCAAGGCGAACGGTACGACGGCGAGGATAGCGTACGGCAAGAGCTCGCCGAGGAACAGGAACCAGTGCTTCCTGGCTTCAAGCACGACATGCTCTCCCGGCTCAAGCTCGAATTCCCTCATGGTACGAGAGTGCCGGAGAGCGCGTACGCCATGATCGAAAGCGAGACGAACAGATGCAATGCGATCGCGGGGAACGCGACCCACGATGCGTGCGAGTAGCGGAGCCAGTGATACGTGGCGACGAGCGAGTACACGGCCCAGAACGCGAAGACGGCATAGAGCGCCCACTGCACGAGAACGCTCGCCGAGAGGCCGCGCGGGAGGTATGCGAGCAGCGCAGCCGGAGGAGAGAATGGTTGGAGCGGCGAGGTGGTCATGATGGATATGATACCACCAGGACGCGCGGGCGGTCGAACTGGTCGTTAAGCGTTTCCGCGCGGAAGCCGCGTGCGGAGAAAAGCGCGCACGCTAGAGCGGCGTGCGCTGTGTCGATTTCGATGAATGCTTTGCCGCCGGGCGCGAGATGCGCACTGAGCTCGGCAGCGATGCGGCGGATGATGGCGAGGCCGTCATTGCCCGCGAAGAGCGCGAGCGCCGGTTCGTAATCGGTGACGCTCGCGGGGAGCGTCCGCCCGGCTGGGATGTACGGCGGATTCGCGGCGATGATGTCGAACGTCATGCCAGCGAACGGTTCGAAGAGGTCGCCGATGCGGATGTCCGCACGCGTCGCGTCGAGGTGATTCTCGCGGATGTTTTTCAGGATGGTCGGTTCGTGCGCCGGATCGAGCTCGCCGAAGGAGACACGCGCGCCTTCGGCGCGCGCGAGCGCCGCGCAACCTATCGCTCCCGAGCCTGCGCAGAGGTCGAGGAATGTTAACCGCGAACCGGCGCAGCAAAAAATGTGTGCGCTCCGGGCCGCTAGTCCAAGTCCTACCCCCATTTTTTGCTGCACCGCTTCGCTTTGCAGCATCTGCCCGGCCCACCACTCGGTCTCGACGCGGGGGATGAGCGGGCGCGAATCGAGATAGATTTTTAATCCGAGGAAGGGCTGCCAGCCGATGACATGCGCGAGCGGCTCGCCGCAGGCGAGCCGCTTCCTGTCGGCCTCGTATCCGGGCGACTCTTCGCCGCCGTATTTTTCTTCCAGGAGCCATCGCTCGTCTTTGGTCATGATGATGAAGACGCTACCACAAAAAGAAACGGCGCGCGCCGTGAGGCGCGCGCCGTTTCTCGCTTAGGCGAGATTAGTATCCGCCGCGTCCGTAGCCGCCGCCGAAGCCGCCGCGATCACCGCCGCCGAAGCCGCCTTCGCGGCGAGGAGGGCGATCACCCTGCGGGCGAGCGAAGGAGACCGAGAGCGTGCGCCCGTCGAAATCCTTGCCGTCCCAGCGGTCGATGGCCGCCTGGGCCTCCGCCTCGGACGCCATCTCGACGAAGCCGAAGCCGCGTGAGCGGCCCGTCATGCGGTCGCTGATGATGCTTGCCGAGACGACATTGCCAGCCTCGCTAAAGGCCTTCTTCATGTCGTCTTCCGTCGAACGATAGGGGATGCCGCCTACGTAGAGCTTGTTCCCCTGAACTGATGCTTGCTGTGAATCCATGTGTAGATCTAACCGGTTAATCTCGCTGAAACGGAACACTTCTTGTCGGGTAAGGACGTTGGTTGCCCGGAGCTCCGCGAGTAACCTTAGTATGCCAGATATATGAGATAAAAGCAAGAGTGTTGGGGATAACGGTAACGGAACCATGATTCGTATCATTGTCGACCGTTGACAGCGTCGCGCCTGGGGAAGACTATATATGGTATCCACCGGCAAGGGGCCGTGGTTTTAAAAGTAATCCGCAAGTCTATCATGAAGAGTTTGCTCGCATCCGTATCCGCAGCACGCACGACCAAATCCGTCGCGCTGATTCTTTTCGCATCCGCCGCAATCGCAGGCGGATTTTTTGTCAGCCAGGCGTATGCGCAGACAGCGCCAGATTCGTACATAAAAATCGCGACACCAACCGCAGGTGTGTTTTGGCGTGGTACGCAAACAATCAGCTGGACCGCAAGCACAACAGCTAGTACCCTGAACGTCCTCTACTCAAATGATCCAAACTCGTTTTTAAGCAATATCGCTCCGAATGTATCGGTGAATCAAAATTCTGCCAAATGGAATACCGCAGGAATTACAAACGGGACTTATTATGTACGTGTACGGGATACGATCGATGAGATTGATACATCTTCTGCTTTCATTCTCGACAACACGCCGCCGGTCACGACGCTCACGAGCTCATCGCCGGATACGAACGGCTGGTATAACAAAACTTCAGGTGCCCCATCGATCACGCTCACGTGCACCGATAATCCGAGCGGCTGCTCGGAAACAGACTACGCGTGGTATGACGCGACGACTCATGCAGTCGTCGTCGCTTCGACCACGGTCGAGGCAACGCGGGTTGTCGCACCCCAGGGCGACAACATTCTCGTCTACAGCTCGCAGGACAAGGCGGTCGACAATGCCGGCGTTCACAACATCGAAACGGCGCAGTCCGCCGAGTTCAAGGTAGACACGGTTGCCCCTTCCATTTCCTCCTATACGCTCAACGGCCTCGCCGCAGATGCGTACTTCAATCCCGCGAACGCCTCGACCACCATCGCGCTCACCGCGAGCGAGCCGGTGACCTGGACGACTGTGGAAGTGAAGAATGACAGCGGGTACAAACTCTGGTCGCCCGACAACAGCGTCGGAACGACACAAAGCGAGACATGGAACGGCATCTTGGGCGACAAAACGGCTGCACCGGATGGTGCCTACGGCATCTACTACACCATCACCGATCTCGCCGGGAACAAAGTCTCGATGGCAGGCCCGCTTAAGCCCTACACCATCACGATCGACACAATAAAGCCGACCGTCGCGCTCACTGCGCCAATCGCCAATGCGGTGTACAAGGGTGCTACAGGCAGCGGCACGACAAACGACACGAGCGCGCTCAGCTTCACGTCGAGCGACACGAATCCGCTCATGTACACCTATGCAATCGATGGGAAGGCGACCACCACTCCGGTCGCAGCACACAATGATGGCACGACCGCGCTCACTTCCGCGATATCCGGTCTCTCCGACGGCCGCCACACTATCGTCGTGACGGTGACCGACGGCGCGGGCAACAGCGTGAGTTCTTCGCCTGTATCATTCGTCTTCGACAACAACAACACGCTCACGGTGAGCGGCAATCCGGCAGACAACGCCGACTTCACGACCATCGGCGAAGCGGTGGCGAAGGCGACCGCGGGCGACACCATCGACGTCTTCCCTGGCACGTATGCCGAGGATGTGAACGTGAGCAAAGCGCTTACGCTTCAGAGCCACTCGGGCGCGGCCGGTACGACCGTTCATGGCCTGATGACCGTCGCGGCCGACGGAACGACAGTGAAGAACCTCTCGTTCACTAACCCTGATGCGAGCACCGCGCTCGCTATCATTGGCGCGAGTCATGTGTCGGTGACCGGCAACTACTTCGACACTATCGGTACGACACTCGAGGCGGGTTCCGCGCAGGCGATCGACGTGAACGGCGGTTCGAGCCCTGCAATGTCCGACATCACCATCTCGGGCAACCATATTACGAATGTCGGCAGCTCAGCTCTCGCCTACAATAGCGACGTGTCTGGCACGAGCGCCAAGGGTATCTACATCGGCGACTCGACGGGTACGAATACTATCTCGAACGTGACGATCGATGGTAACACCATCTCAAACGTTACAGCGTCGCCGACGCCATGGGTAAGAAACGAGGCGAATACCGCGTGGCTATCTAAAGTTGGCCGCGGCGCATATGGCGTGCTCGTGAATCACACGACATCTGGCGCGGGCGCGACGAGCGGACTCACGATTACCCACAACACCATCAACACGCTCGAAGGCCTCTGGGCGCACGCCATCGGCCTTGAAGGCAACACGCCGGGCGCGCAGGTGACGGGCAACATCATCAGCGGCCTCACGGACCACAAGGAAGGTACGGACGACGTGGGCGTGATGCTTCAAGACAACGCGGGCGCCGGTTCGGTGACAATCGCGAAGAATCAATTCGCGCAGGACATCATCGGCGTGGGCAATGACACGAAGGACCCCACGGCGACCACGACGGCCACAGGGAACTGGTGGGGCAGCGTCGAGGGCCCGAGGACGACTCCTCTTTCTACATTAGTCAATCCGCATGGCGCGGGCGCATGGGTGTATGGCCCGGTCTCGTTCACGCCGTGGTGCACGGATGAAAGCTGCTCGCCGCTCGACACGAGCGCGCCGATCGCGACCGTGACGAACCCTCCGGCAGACCCGACCAACAGCAACAATCCGAGCTTCACCGTCGGCTCGACGGCTGGCGACGTCGTGTACTACAAATATCAGCTCGACGGCAGCGACTGGAGCGATGAGACTGGGGTGGCAACTCCGATAACCGTATCGACGAATCTCGCGGACGGCTCGCACACGCTCGACGTCATCGGCCGCGACCAGGCGGGGAACTGGCAGACGACGCCGACCCACTACGCGTGGACGATAGACACGGTGAAGCCGGTGCTCAAGCAAGTGACGCCGGTCACCACGCCGACCGCCACGACGACGCCGACGTACGTCTTCAACACGACGAAGCTCGGGAAGATTGCCTACGCGGGCGGCTGCACGAGCGCGCTCGCGACGGAGGCGACGACGACAGGCGACGTGGCCATCACGTTCGACCATCTCTCAGATGGCGTCTACAACTGCACCTTGACGCTCACCGACTCGGCGGGGAACGTGAGCAATACGCTCGCTGTCTCCGAGTTCCGTATCGACATGACGGCGCCTGTCGTTAACGCCGGTGGTGACGAGTATGTGAACGCCCAGGTCGACCAGCACGCTACGGCTACCGACACAGACGGGTCTGGTGTGGCCTCATATAGCTGGAGCCAGGTCAGCGGCCTGGGCACCGTGACGTTCTCGCCGGGGAACGCGGCAGACACGGCCGTCTCCGCTCCTACTGACGGCGTATACACGCTCCGCCTTTCTGCGACCGATAACGCAGGCAACGTCGGCCATGGCGACATGACGCTCACCTGGGACACGACTGCGCCGGTCATCACCGCGCCGGCAGATGTTACGATGGAGGCAACCGCGCATCTGACGCCGGTTTCGCTCGGCACGCCGACATTCTCGGATAACCTGACCGCGACCGCCGACATCGTCGTCAAGAACGACGCGCCGGCCGCCTTCCCGGTTGGCACCACCGTCGTCACCTGGACGGCTACCGACAAGGCGGGCAACAGCGCGAAGGCTACGCAGAAAGTGACAATCACCGACACTACCAAGCCGACCATCGCTCACCATGACGACGTGACGGTTGAGGCGACTTCGGCCAATGGCGCAATCGTCACCTACGACCCGCCTGTCGCGACCGACATTGTAGACGGCACCGACACGGTAACGTGCCTCTCGGCGAATGAATTGGGGTCCGGCGACACGTTCCCGATCGGCGACACGACCGTCACCTGCAACGCGACTGACAAGGCTGGCAATGCAGCGGTACCGACATCGTTCAAGGTGACGGTTCACGACACGAAGGAGCCGGTCATCGCAGCGCATGACGACATCACCGTCACGGCCGACCAGCTCGGCGGTGCGATCGTGAAGTACGCCGCACCAATCGCGGGCGACGCGGTCGATGGCGACCAGCCTGCAATCTGCACGCCGGCATCCGGTTCGCTCTTCCCAGTGAACCAGACGACCACAGTGGCATGCACCAAGACCGACGCACACGGCAACATCGCGACCCCGACTTCGTTCACGATTACGGTCAATCCGGGTCCGCGCTCGCAGATCGGCATCACGGCGAGCCCGACGGAGCTCACCACGGCTGACGTGAGCGCCATCACGGTGACAAGCGAAGACCAATACGGTAATCCGATACTCACCGATGATTCGACCAAGGTCGTGCTCTCGACCGACGGCTCTGGCAGCCTAGGGAGCACTATCCTCACGCTTGCAAACGGCGTGCAG